>DATDNV010000021.1:0-10820 GCA_036518075.1 Thermoanaerobaculia bacterium | reverse complement strand
CGAGCTCTTCCTCCGCGCCCTGGCCTCCCGCCGCGAGCGCGGCCTCCGCCAGCGACTGCGCTTTCGTCAGATTTCCGGCTTCCCGATTCAGGCCCGCGAGACCCAGCATGAGCTGCGGCGTCCCTGGCGTGAGCCGATCCGCTTGCTCGAGGGCGGCAACCGCCTCCTTCGTGCGTCCCGCGCGGCGAAGGACGCGAGCGAGGGTTTCCCATCCGTCGAGCATCAGCGGATTCTCGCGAGTGAGGTTCTCGAGCAGGGCAATCGCCTCATCGTCGCGATGCTGGGAGACCAGCCGCGCGGAATCCTTGAGCCGATCGATCGTCGCGATGCGATCCTTGGGATCGGGAAGATCCTTGCGGTCCGCCGCGGGCGCCGCGACTCCGATATAGCCGAGAGAGGCGAGCTTCTTGACCGTTTCGGGATCCTCGGCTCCCGGCGACTGCATCGGTCTCTGAATTTTCGAGAGCTCCAGGCGCATCGTGCGAAAGGGCGGCGGAAGACCGGAGGCCAGATCCTTCTTCTCGCCCGGATCATTCTTCCAGTCGTAGAGCTCGGGCCGTGGAGCCTCGATGTACTGATATCGGTCATCCGTCAGCGCCGCCAGATCGCTCCAGCCGAAATGGAAGCGCGGATAGAGTGTCTCGCTGTAGATGCGGCGGTTCTCGCCGCTCCGCGCGAGCGCGACGAGCGAGAGCCCGCCGAGTCTCGGCGGCAACGGACGGCCGACGACCGCGGCGACCGTCGGAAAGACGTCGGCGATCTCTGCCGGCCGGCTGACCCGCTTTCCGGCGAGAGCAGCCCCCGGGAGCTTGACCATCAGGGGCACCCAGATCGATTCGCGATACAGGAGAAGGCCGTGCTCGTCTTCGCCGTGATCGCCGAGTCCCTCCCCGTGATCGGAGAGGAAAACGACCAGCGCCGACTCGTAGAGCTTCTTCCTCTTGAGAAAATCGAGAAACCGGCCGACGATCGCGTCTGCCGCCGCGATCTCTCCGTCGTAAGGACGCGCTGCGTAGCGCGTGCGGAAGGGTTCCGGCGGCTCGTAGGGTGCGTGCGGCTCGTAGAGGTGCAGGAAGGCAAAAAGCGGCGAGCCCGTTCGCTGCTTTTCGATCCAGTCTTCGAGAAGCTTTTCGGTTTGGTCGCCGGGCCGCTGCACCCGCCCGATGGCCTCCGCGGTCTGACGGCTCTCGATCGAGTCCTCGTAGAAGTCGAAGCCCTCCGCGATGCCGGACCCGTGATCGAGCACGACCGCGGAAACCGCGGCACCGGTCGCATACCCGTTCTTCTTGAGAAACGTTGCCAGCGTTTCCTGCGACTTCGCGAGGCGATACCCGAGGTTGTCGCGCACGCCGTGCTGGAACGGAAGCAAACCGGTGAAGAGGGACGCGTGGGATGGAAGGGTCAACGGGACGTGGGAAACGGCGTTGTCGAAAACGATCGCGTCCTTGGCGAAGCGATCCAGGTTCGGCGTCTCGACCGCCGTGTAACCGTAGAGCGGAAGATGGTCGGCGCGCAGGGTATCGACCGAGATGAGAAAAACCGGCGCGCCGGGAGAAACCCCGACTCCCCGCCGGCATCCCGCGACACTCGCGGCCGCAACGAGAACGACGACGGCGATCCGGATCGATCTCATTCGACTCCCAGGCGGAATTTGGGAAGCGAGATCGATCGGATCTTGTCCTCGCCTTCGTGAATCTCGTAGAAGTGATCGGCGGCGACGCCGCGGAATTTCTGCGTCGTGCGGCTCGTCGGCCAGAACACCTCGATCTCATCGATGTTAGCGGAGGGACCCAGTCCGATCTCCTGTCGAAAAGGAGAGCCGCCGAAGGACGCGACCGATCCGACGGCGCGATAGATCGACCTCGTTCCCGAGGGGCCGCGCACCGTGACCTTGATCCTTGCGCCGATCGCGTTGCGGTTCGTTTTGGTGCCGACGAGCTTCAGGGTGACCCAGGAGTTCCCGTGCCCGGGGTTCTCGTACAGGACACTCATGTAGGCGTCGCCCGGGTACGCCCCGCCCATCTGCTCGAGGACGTCCTGATCGCCGTCGTTGTTGATGTCCGCGAACGCGACCCCGTGTCCTTTCTGAAGATGCGCGAATCCTCCCGAGAAACTCACATCGACGAACTTTTTGCCCTCGACGTTGCGGTACATCAGATTCGGCATGAGCGACTCGAAGGAAGGCAGACCCGTTCCCAGGTAGACATCGAGCCAGCCGTCATTGTCGAGATCGCCGAAATTCGATCCCATGGGGAGACTGGGCGCAGTCAGACCCACCTCCGCGCTCACGTCGCGAAACTTGCCGTTTCCCTCGTTGTGATACAGGCGCGGATGCGCGTCGGTCGCAGACCTTCCCCAGTACACACCGACCACGTCGGCGACCGAAGCGCTGTATGTGCCGTTGAAGATGTCGAGCCGGCCGTCGTTGTCGTAATCGAAGAACCAGGCGGGAAAGTTTCGGATTCCCGGCCCGATCACCCCCGCCTCGGCGGCGACGTCGGTGAAGGTGCCGTTCCGATTGTTGCGGTAGAGACGGTTGGGCCCGATGTTGGAGACAAAGAGGTCCGGATACCCGTCGCCGTCGTAGTCGCCCCACGCCACCCCCTTGGCCATCAGAAAATTCTCGACGCCCGCTTTCTCGGCGACGTCGGTGAATGTCCCGTCGCGGTTGTTGTGGTAGAGCCGCGAGGGATAGGCGATTCCGTCGTCGTCGGCCTCGCTCCCAACGTAGAGATCGAGATATCCATCGTTGTCGTAATCCGCCCAGGCGGCGGTCTGGGTCGGGTAGGCGGGACGCGCGAGCCCGGCTTCCTCGGTGACGTCGGTGAACGTTCCATCCCCGTTGTTGTGCAACAGCGACATCCGCACGCGCCCGTCGGATCCGAACCATCCTCCGCGCAGCACCAGCAGGTCGGGATACCCGTCGTTGTCGTAGTCGGCGTGGATCACGTTCAGGCCGCCCCATTGGACGTCGAGTCCAGCGCGCGAGGTTCGATCCTCGAAGCGCCCGTTGCCGAGGTTGTGAAAGAGGTGCATCGGGCTGCACGGGTTGATCGTGCTCGTCACGATGTCGAGCAGCCCGTCTCCGTCGAAGTCGTCGACGATCGCTCCTCCGGAGGAATCCGTGATCTCGATGCCGGCTTTCATCGCGACGTCGGTGAACTTCTTGATGTCGTACGAGGAAGTGAACATCTTCGGATCGATCCGAAAGGCGGCGGGAACTCCCTCGGGGTACTGACCCGCGGTCATCGCGGCCAGGTTCAAGAGCCAGCGTCCCATGACATCGTCGGGAACATCCGCCAGGTAGGCGCGAAAGGCCTCCATGGCGGCGAGCGCGCCGGTCTTGTCCCGGTGGACTCCGGCGCCCTGAATCGGAAGCAGGCAGCTCGCGGGCCCGTGATACCCGACGCAGTTGGTCTGCTCGCCCTGCCGGAGGTAGGCGAGCCCGAGCTCGCGCGTGAGCCTCTGCCGCAGGCTTGCGGGAAACGGCTGAGCGCCTGCGATCGCTCGGGCGTCGCTCAACAGGCGAATCGACTCCGCCGGCTCTCCCACCCGCAGCATCTCCATCGCGAGCTTCTCCTCGGCGCTGCCCCGCTCCAGGGGGTTGGCCGAGGCCGCTGCGATCGCGCGCTTGAGATCGTCGATCTGTGCGAGACCGTAGAAAGAGTTGCGGCTGGTGCGAAATTGCTGGCAGATGCCCTCGAATTCCTTGCGCAGGAGCTCTCGATTGTCGGTCCCTTTTTTCTTCGCAGGGGACGAAGCATGCAAGGCCAGGCTCCCCAGAGCGGCAGCGCCGCAGAGAAGCCCCGCCGTGGCGAGACGACCGAAGGTCACGGCTTTTTGTCCGGCTCTTCGATCGTGTCGTAGCGGCCGGGCGTCAGGTCCTTGATCGTTTGCACGATCCCGGACGGCCATCGGATGGTCAGACTCCGAATCTCCCGAGCCGTGCCGAGACCAAAATGGACGCGCGGATCGCTCGACGAAAGATAGCTGTCCCCCGACTTGACCTCACGGATTTGCCGGCCCGCCTCGGTCTCCAGGGTCAGCCGCGCGCCGATTCCTTGCCGGTTGGACTTGTGGCCGCGCAGCAGGAAACCGATCCAGCCGCCGTGCCTGCCGTCATTACGCAGGAGCTCGAGCGGGCCACCCGAGTTGGAAACGGCGATGTCGATGTCGCCGTCATTGTCGTAGTCGGCGGTCGCGGATCCGCGGCCGACCAGCTCCCGCCGGAACGGCGCGCCGCACCCGCGTTCGGTGAACTTCCCGTGGCCGTCATTCCACATCAAGAACGGACGCTCCGCATAGGTCACCCCCTCCATCGTCGGCGCCTCGGCGACGTGTCCGTTGGCGATGAAGGCGTCCAGATGCCCCGCGTTCGCCGCGTCGAGAAGGTTCAACCCGAATCCGGAGAAAGAGTAGGCCGGAGGGCCAAAGCCCGACGGACCCGAGACATCCTCGAAAACGCCCGATCCGACATTGCGAAAGTAGCCGTTCCACTCCGCCTCGAAGTTGGCGACGACGATGTCGAGCTTGCCGTCCCCGTCGAGATCCCCGGCGTTCGTCCCCATGCCGCCCGAGGGTTGACCGGACTGATTCAAGGCAGCTCCGGAGATCAGCGACGCATCTTCGAACGTCATCCCTCCCAGATTGTGGAAGAGAAAATTCATCGTCGTGTCGTTGGCCACGTAGATGTCCGGACGGCCGTCGTCGTCGAAATCCGCCACCACCACGCCCAACCCCTTCCCCAGTGCCTTCGAAATCCCCGACGACTCGGTCACGTCCGTGAACGTCCCGTCCCCATTGTTGTGAAACATCAGGTTCGAAATCGGCGGATAGATCTTCGGGCTGCAGTACTGGCGGATTCCCTTTCGCTGGTCGCCGCAGTAGTAGTTCTTGTCGATCGAGTAATCGACGTAGCGCACGACGAAGAGATCCAGATTCCCGTCCCCGTCGAAGTCCGCAAACGCCGCCGACGTCGACCAGCCCGATCCCTTCACCCCAGCCTTCTCCGTCACGTCCGTAAACGTCCCGTCCCCGTTGTTGTGGTACAGAATGTTGCCCCCAAAATTCGTCACGAACAGATCCACATACCCGTCGTTGTCGTAATCCGCCGCCACCACTCCCATCCCGTACGACGCGTCCTTCAATCCCGCCTTCTCCGTCACGTCCGTAAACGTTCCGTCGTGGTTGTTGTGAAACAGACGGTTCTTCAAACGCGCCGCTCCGCTTGCCGGAAACGGCCCCGACTGCACCACGTACAGGTCCATCCACCCGTCGTTGTCGTAGTCCAGCCACGCCAGACCCGATCCCATCGTCTCGGGCAACTGGTGATTGGCCGTCGCTCCCCGCTCGTGCACGAACTTCAATCCCGCCTGCGCCGCCACGTCGGTAAACACCACCGGACACCCCGCGTCTTTCGCCGCGGGAGACGTGGCGGGCTTGGACACGGCGGCGCCGACGAGCAGAGCCGCTAACGCCGACGCCAGCAAGAGCCTCACTGCTTTCGGACCCGGTCGTATTGCCGGTCGAGCTCGTAGCGGAGGCTCGCGTCTTCCGGAGCAAGAGCCACCGCGCTCTCCAGCTTCCGAATCGCCTCCGCATCCCGGTGAAGGGCGATCAGGGCCTCGGCCGCGCCGCGAAGCGCCTCGGCATTGTCGGGATGTCGATCGAACCGCTCGAGAGCCTGCTCCGGCCTCCCGTGCCGGAGCTCCTCCCAGCCCAGGTTGACTTCGGCGTGGCGCGATCCGCCCGCGAGCGCCGCTTGCTGCTCCTTTTGAAACGCCTCCTGATAGATCGCGAGGTACCGGGAGGCTTCTTCGCGACGGCCGGTCCGCGCGAGCAGGGTCCCCAGCGCATAGTTAGCCTTCGAGAGCGCGGGATCGAGCCGGAGTGCTTCCCGATAAGCCGTCTCCGCTTTTTCCGTTTTCTCCTGCGCTTCATAAGCGCGTCCGAGCTCGAGCGAGATCCCCGCCGAGCCGGGCTGCAGGTGCGCACAGATCTCGAGCTCGGCCGCCGCCTCCGCCGCTTTTTGCTGAACGAGCAGGAGTCGGCCGAGGGTGTGGTGAGCGAGCAACTTCTGAGAGTCGATCTGGACCGCCGTCCGGAGGATCCGCACAGCCTGGTCCACGCGTCCGCTCGCGCCCAGGGCCGCCGCATAGGAGCAGGCGATGTCGTAGTCGCGCGATCCGCCGTTCCAGACGACCTCCCACTGTTTGGCCGCCTGGGAATAGCGGGCCTGCTCGACCAGGCTTGCCGCGTATTTTTTCCGCAACTCCAGGTTCGTGGGCGCCGCGCGCAGAACGCGTTCCATTTGCGCGTTGCCGCGCTCGAAGTCTCGAATCTGCCAGAGATACGTCGCCCAGTTCAAACGCGCTCCGAGGTTGCGCGGATCGAGAGTCAGGAGCTTCTGAAACGTCTCGGAGGTCTTCGGATCATCGAGGGCCGCGTAGACGATCGCGAGCCGATGGAGCGCGCGGAGATCGGGTGGAGATCCTTTCACCGACTGCTCGAGCTCGGGAACCGCCTGCTCGAGCTGCCCGGCCGTGGCGAGCGCGGAGCCCATGCAAAAGTGTCCCTCGAGGTTGCCGGGGTCGAGAATGACCGCCTGGCGAGCTTGATCGAGAGCCTCGGAAGCCTTGCCGTTTTGAACGTAGGCGAGGGCAAGCGCGCGCCGGGGCTCGGGTCTCTCGGGAAGAGACGCCACCAGGCGCACGAGCAGGCTCTCCGCCGCCGGTCCCTGCCCCGCGTCCATGAGAGTTTCCGCCAGGGCCAGGGCGACCTTCCCGTTGCTGGGATCCTCGCGGAGCGCCTCTTCGTAAAGGCGCACGGCGGTGGCCAAGTCGTGCTTGCGGCGCGCATCGTTCGCGCGCGCGAACGGATCGGCGTCCGCGGACGCCGGCCGCGGAGTCACACCGACGATCGCGGTGAGCGAAAGCGCGACGCCCAGCAGGACAGAGGTCACGAACGGCTAGCGGGGCTCGGAGATCGAAAGGGTCGTATTCAGCTTGATGCTCTTGTCCCAAACGCTCTTCTTGCCCGAGGGCCAGTCCACTTCGACGCGGTCCACCTTCTTGGAATCTCCGAGCCCGAAGTACAGAGGCAGAACGCTCTGGGAGAGGTAGCCGGATTTGCCGTCGTTGTATTTGGTCAGGATCTTCGAGCCCGAGATCACCCGGACCGTGGCGCCGAGCCCGTTGCGATTCGAGACGGTCCCGGTCAGCGTGACCTGGAGGTAATGGATCGGCTTGCGCTGGGCCAGATCGCTCACGAGAACCTGAGGGCCCGAGTTGAACTCGTTCGTCACGATGTCGAGATCGCCGTCTCCGTCGATATCGAAGATCACGGCCGACCGGGTCCCCATCGTTCCCATCACGATGATCTTGCCGGTCTGCCCTTCGCAAGCCTTGCGGTCCTTCCCCTCGGTATCGCAATCGATTTCGAACCAGGCGGTGTGCGTCCGTCCGCCTCGCCGAGGCTCGACCCCGAGGACGAATTCGCTGTCGACGAAACGCTTCCCGCCGTCGTTTAACAGCAGAGAATTGATGCCGTAGCGAAACGGGAAACACATGCTGGACGCGATGAAGACGTCGTCGAAGCCATCCGCGTTCAGATCTCCCACGCTGGGTCCCCAGGGCCAGTAGTTCTCCGCCCCCACCTGGTCGGAGATCTCTTCGAACTTACCGCCGCCCAGGTTGTGCCAGAACCCGTTGCCGAAGATGTTGTTCGCGCCTCCCTGCAGAAACTCGTCGGTCCATTGCATCCGGGACTTGAGCTTCTCCCGCTCCGGCCCGATGTGCTCGCTCATGTCCGAATGCATGTCGGTAACGAGAAGATCCATCTTTCCGTCGTTGTCATAGTCGAAGAACTTGATTCCCATCGCCCCCCACGGCGTCTTGGGAAAATGCTCCTCCGTTTTGTCGACGAACTTCTGGCCTTTCACGTTCTCCAGATAGTGGTTGTCGCCCTGCATGTTCAGAACGTAGAGAGAGGGATGAGCCAGGTCGCCGTTGAACGCGGTGAAGCTCGCATCGCCGGTCCAACCCGTGTACGGAAGGCCAATCTGGTCGGTCACGTCGACGAAGTGGTCGTGGCCGACGTTGTGATAGAGGCGGCTGCGCTCTTTGCGCTCCGGCTTCAAATGGCCCGTGAACGCGTCGGGGAAGCCGATGAAATAGCCTCCCGGTCCCTTCTCGTCGGTCGTGTAGACGCCGACGTTGGCAAGGAACAGGTCGAGTAACCCGTCGTTGTCGTAGTCGAAGAAGACGGCGCCGGAGGAATGGCCGACGTAGTCGAGACCGGACTCCTTGGATATGTCCTTGAAGTGTCCCTTTCCATCGTTTTCGAAAAGGACATTGCCTCCGCGGACCGTCGTCACGTAGAGATCCTGGTCCCCGTCGTTGTCGATGTCGGCGAAGGAGGCGGTGACGCTGATCCGATCCTTGAGCGCCACGCCGGCCGACTCGGTGATGTTCTGGAACTTGCCGTTGCCCAGGTTCTTCCAGAGCTCGTTGCCACCGAGCTGATTGACGAAATAGATGTCGGGAAGCCCGTCTCCGTCGACGTCCGCGACAGCGATCCCGTTGCCGTGGTCGTAGTGGTTCGGCTTGTAGAACTTGGCCGAGTCTTCCGTCGCGTGATGGACGAAGGTGATGCCGCTCTCCGGCGCGCGGTCCGTGAAGTGAAAATCGTGGAAGACCGACCACTCGCGCGCCGCCTTTTCCTGGGCCGCCTTCCTGGCGGCCAGCGTTTCGACCCCCATGTCGTGCGGGGGAAAGAGGACTTCCTTGGGCTTCTCCGCTCCCGGCGCTGCAGCGATCGCTCCCCAGAGAGCGAGGATTCCCGCGCCCGCGCCGACACCCGCCAGACGACGCCAGGGCTTCATCGCGCGCTCATTCTAGTCTTGGCGGCGCAGGCCGCCGGTGAGCCGTGGCGGATCCGCGGCTTGTCGCGCTTCGCGCCCGGTGCGTCGCGCTCTCCGAGCGCTCGCTACCGCGACCAGGCGGCCGAGAATTTCCCAAACGAGGGTAGCGACCAGCCTTTGCGGGGCTCTCGGTTGAAGGAGCTAATGGGCCGGCGCAGGATGTCACTTCTCCGGCTCCTCGATCGTATGGTATCGGCCGATCGCCGGGTTATCGAGGGATTGCACGATGCCCGAGGGCCAACGGATCTCCAGACGCTTGATCTTTGTGACGGTGCCGAGTCCGAAGTGGACCCGCGGGTCGCTGGAGGAGAGGTAGCTGTCGCCCGCCTTCACGTCCCGCACCTGACGTCCCTGTTCGGTCTCCAGCGTCAGGCGCGCGCCGATTCCCTGCCGGTTGGACTTGTGGCCGCGCAGCAGGAAACCGATCCACCCGCCGTGCCTGCCGTCGTTGCGCAGCAGTTGTAGCGGCCCTCCGGAGTTGGAGACTGCGACGTCGATGTCGCCATCGTTATCGTAATCGGCGGTCGCGGATCCGCGGCCGACCAGCTCCCGCCGGAACGGCGCGCCGCACCCGCGTTCGGTGAACTTCCCGTGGCCGTCATTCCACATCAGGAACGGACGCTCCGCGTAGGTCACGCCCTGCATCTTGGGAACTTCGAGCACGTGGCCGTTGGCGATGAAGGCGTCCAGATGCCCCGCGTTCGCCGCGTCGAGAAGGTTCAACCCGAATCCGGAAAAATTGAAGTGTGGCGGACCGAAACCGCTCGATGAGGACGCGTCCTCGAAGACGAGCTCACCGAGGTTTCGATAGAAGCTGTTGGGCTCCGCCTCGAAGTTGGCGACGACGATGTCGAGCTTGCCGTCCCCGTCGAGATCCCCCGCGTTGGTCCCCATCCCGCCGAAGGCGCGGCCTGCGGAGTTGACGCCGGCGCCCGAGATCAGGGACGCATCTTCGAACTTCATCCCTCCCAGATTGTGGAAGAGAAAATTCATCGTCGTGTCGTTGGCCACGTAGATGTCCGGACGGCCGTCGTCGTCGAAATCCGCCACCACCACGCCCAACCCCTTCCCCAGTGCCTTGCTGATCCCCGACGACTCGGTCACGTCCGTGAACGTCCCGTCCCCATTGTTGTGAAACATCAGGTTCGAAATCGGCGGATAGAGACTGGGATGGCAATAGTCGCGGCGGCCCGAGACCGGATCGCCGCAGAAATAGTTCTTCTCGACCGAATAGTCCAAATAGCGCACGACGAAGAGATCGAGGTTTCCGTCCCCGTCGAAGTCCGCAAACGCCGCCGACGTCGACCAGCCCGATCCCTTTACCCCAGCCTTCTCCGTCACGTCCGTAAACGTCCCGTCCCCGTTGTTGTGGTACAGAGTGTTCCCGCCAAAGTTCGTCACGAACAGATCCACGTACCCGTCGTTGTCGTAATCCGCCGCCACCACTCCCATCCCGTACGACGCGTCCTTCAAGCCCGCCTTCTCCGTCACGTCCGTAAACGTTCCGTCGTGGTTGTTGTGAAACAGACGGTTCTTCACTCGCGCCGCTCCGCTCGCCGGAAACGGCCCCGACTGCACTACATACAGGTCCATCCACCCGTCGTTGTCGTAGTCCAGCCACGCCAGACCCGATCCCATCGTCTCGGGCAACTGGTGATTGGGCGTCGCTCCCCGCTCGTGCACGAACCTCAATCCCGCCTGCACCGCCACGTCGGTGAAGACCACCGGACACCCCGCGTCCGGCGAGGGCTTCTTCGGAGCCAGAGTCTTTTTCTCCGGAGCCGCCGCCAGAAAGACCCATCCGGCCAGAGCCGCGGCCGCGAGCCCCGGCGCCACCCCAAAGGCTCGTCTCATCGCTTGATCTTCTCCCGCTCGCGGTCGAGCTCCCATCGCAGCCCGC
>DATDNV010000020.1:0-3511 GCA_036518075.1 Thermoanaerobaculia bacterium | reverse complement strand
CGAGCAATATTTCTCGGAGCGGATTGGAATTCGGTAGCGGGTAGCGCCTGGACCTATACCAGATCTGATATAATCGCGTGATCTGCTTCAATCCTTGTCATTCCGAGGAGCGAAGCGACGAGGAATCTACTCCGGGCATCAGCCTTCCAGTCACTCGAAGCCGAGGGAGTAGATCCCTCGCTACGCTCGGGATGACATGGCCACTGCTCCCTGCTCCCTATTTCCTCCCCGCTGCCACGATCACGTAATCCGACGGAATCGCTCCCGCTCGAATCAGCACCTTTTCCGCGGCGCAGAGCTGCCGCAGGATCGCTTCGTCCGCTTCGTTGCCGTCCTCGAAGTTCACGATGATCTCGTGAAGCAGCGGATTGAGGATGCTTCCGCCGTACGGAATCTCCTCGAGGACCCGCATCCGACGCCGCACGGCGGGGAGAATCTCGCTCGAGCGGACCGCCTCGGAGGGATCCCGCCGCGCGAGCTCACCCGCGTCGGTGCGCACACCCTCGGTCGCGAGGCCCCCGGTTCGAGGCAACCGGCGGTATTTCTCGGGGAGCGCCCGGAGAAATTCGTCGATGATCTCGCGTCGCTTTGCGTCGTACTGAAAGCGATCCGGCCCCACGTACTCGCAGAAGAGGAGCACTCCGCCGGGCGCGAGCTCCTTCGCGACCCGGTCGAAGAACCGATCGGGCTCCCTCAGGTGATGGATCACGTCGTGCGCGAAGACCAGGTCGTAGGGACCGCCGGGAAGAGCATCGCGTTCGAGATCGACCACCTGGTGCCGCACCTTGCCGGACAGTCCCGCACGGGCCGCGTTTTCGGACGCTCGCGCCACCGCCTCCGAAGAAAAATCGACGCCGAGGATCCTTTCCATCCGGCCGTTTCCCGCAAGGACTCTCTCCAGCCACCCGTCTCCGCAGCCGAGAACGAGGACGGAGAGCCCCGGTTTCACGGCGTAGCGGTGGGTCATCCATGTCACCCAGTCGCAGCGCCGATCCCCCGAGGCCATCTCGTGGAGGTATTCCCGGACGACCCGGGAATGCGTCCAGAAGAAATCGTTCATCTCGCTGGGAAACGCGTCCGGGTTCCACTGCTCTCGAGCCTTCCGGGTCGACGCGGCGCCGCGCCAGTCCGCGAGCTTCACATGCAGCCAGCGCCGCAGAAGAATCGGACGCGAGCGCAGGAACCAGCCGGCGCGGAACGCGAGAGAGTCCTTGGCGCTCATAAGATCGGACGCGCGAAGAAGTTTGGCACACTGCCGATGGACCGAATATCGTTGCCTGCCCGGAGGACGACATGAGGAGAGTCTCCCGCCCCTGGATCGTCTTGCTTCTCGCCCTGCCCGTCTCCGCGCTCGCCGCGGCCGATCGGCCCGAGCCGGTCGCGGGAGACTTCGTGATTCGCGACTTTCGCTTCGCAAGCGGCGAGCCGCTTCCCGAGCTCAAGCTCCACTACATGACGATCGGTCAGCCGCGCCGCGACGGGTCCGGACGCGTCCGCAACGCGGTTCTGATCCTCCACGGGACGACCGGATCGGGCCGCCAATTTCTCTCGCCGAACTTCGCCGGCGTGCTCTTCGGACCGGGTCAGCTCCTCGACTCGAGCCGATATTTTCTCATCTTGCCGGACGGCATCGGCCATGGGGCGTCCTCAAGACCTTCCGATGGACTCCACGCGCGCTTCCCGCGGTACACCTACGACGACATGGTCGCGGCCCAGCACCGCTTGCTGACCGAGGGGCTGCATGTCGACCACTTGAGGCTCGTGATGGGGACATCCATGGGAGGCATGCACTCCTGGGTCTGGGCGGAGACGTTTCCCGATTTCGCCGACGGATTCGTGCCTCTGGCGGCGGTGCCGACGCAGATCGCCGGGAGAAACCGGGTGATGCGCAAGATGATTCTCGACGACATCCGCAGCGATCCCGAGTGGAAGGGAGGCGACTATACGTCGCGGCCGCGAGGCCTCGAAGCCGCAGTGCAGGTTCTGGTCATCATGACTTCCGCTCCCATTCCCTGGCAGATCGCCGCGCCGACCCGGGATCAGGCCGATCAATTTCTCGCGAACCAGATGAAGGCGCGCCTTTCGGGCGCCGACGCGAACAACTTCCTCTACGCGTTCGACGCATCGCGAGAGTACGACCCGTCGGTCGGCCTGGAAAAGATCACGGGACCGGTGCTCGCGATCAACTTCGCCGATGACGTCATCAACCCGCCGGAGCTACAGCTCATGGAAAAGCTGATGCCGCGGGTCCGACAGGGGCGGTACGTTCTGATTCCGGCCGGGCCCGACACGCATGGCCACGGCACGCACTCCTGGCCGGTCTTCTGGCAGCAGTATTTGAAGGAGTTCCTGGAGAAACTGCCGGAGCGATAAGAGTCCAAGGTCCAAGGTTCAAAGTCCAAAGTCCAAGGTTCGTCAGCGACCTGTGTCTATGCCAAATCTGGTATTAGCCGCGAGCCTTGGACCTTGAACCTTGGACCGGAAACCTCATTCATAGACCCTCTCGTTGATCGTCAATCGGGTCAGGTAAACCGTCTCGCATCCTCCCGGCCCCTCATCCTCGCGCGTCGTGCTCGTTCTCCAGTGAAACGCAGGGTCGTCGATCCCGTCGACGTCGACGAGCCAGCCTTCGAGCCGGACGTCGTCTCCGCGGCCGACGCAGGCGGCTGCGCGGCGCAGGCGTGAGCTGGAAGGGATGATGTGGGTGTTGGCGGTATGCGTGACGATCGTGCGGCGATCGAGCGAGCCGTCGCTCGTGCCCCACATGTAGAACCGCGCGACCTGGCTGAAATGGATCCGTCCCGTGTAAGGAGACTGCAGCACGGGCCCCCAGGCGAGAGCGTAGTCTTCCGGGATCAGGGACGCCGCTTCACCGAAGTGGTACGCCTTCTCGGACACGACCCGCGCCGACTCGTCCCACCGGAAGCGCGGCAGGATGCGGAACCGACTGCCGCCCGCCGAGAACTCGAACGGCTCCTTCCTCTCCGCAGCCTGGATCGGATCCGTCGAGACGTCCGGCCTCGCCGCTGACTCGTGTGTGAGCGCACGCAGCTCGATCGGATGCCGGAGAAGAAGAACCAGGAGAGCAGCGAGAAACCAGAAGGCGGGAGACTTTAGAAAATTCAAGATTCAAAATTCGAGCCGACCACCGAAGGCAACCCGTCAGCAGTAGGCAACGCCGTTCGAAGAACGGCGGTCACTTCAAGATTTCGAGCCCACTGCTCGACCCCAATTTTGAATTTTGAATCTGGAATCGCGGCTTTAGCCGCCCCACCGCGCGCGCTTGCCCCGCGCGTCGATGTGGACGAAGGGGCCGTGCTCGGAGGTCGCGGGATAGATGCCGATTCCTCCCACGAGCTCGGGATGTTTCTGCTCGACCGCTTCCGCAGCCGCGGCCAGAACGCGGGCGTCCTTCAGGTCGACGCGGCCGTCGTGGTTCAGGTCGTCCATGATGCCGTTCCCGTCGTTGTCGATGTAGATGTCCGACGCGTCACCGTACATGTGTCGGCTG
>DATDNV010000019.1:0-10444 GCA_036518075.1 Thermoanaerobaculia bacterium | reverse complement strand
ACCTGCTCGGCCGAGAGGAGACTCCCGAGCGCGTCGCCGCCGCGATCGGACTCGGAGTCGGCATCGGCTTTTCCCCTTTCATCGGCTTCCACCTCCTTCTCGCACTCGGTCTGGCCTGGCTGTTCCGCTTGAACAAGATCGACACGGTGCTGGGAACTCTGTCCGGCCAGGTTCCGACGTGGACTCCGGTGTTCCCTCTCGGGTACCGGCTCGGGCGCGCGATTCTCGGTTATGACCGGTACACGGTGCCCCGTTTGAACTGGGACGCCATTCTCCACAGCCACATCACGTGGATCTTTCATCCGCTCCAAACCGCTCACGAGCTCTTCGGGAGACATGCCCTGGGACCCCGGCTCGCTTCCTTTTTCGTCGGCACGACGATCCTGGCGGTAGTGATCGGAATGGCGGCCTATGGAGGCGCGCTCGCTGTCCTGCGGCTCTACCACCGCCGGCATCCGCAGATTGCTCTCCGGGCCGCGCATCGGCGGCGCCAGTCTTGCGAGTCGAACCCGAGCGGTTCGGAGACTAAGGCGTCGGGGCAGCCTTAACCAACGGGGCGGGCAGTGCCAATGTCCTCAAACGCTCGCGATAGGTCGGCTCGGACTCGGCGATCTTCTGAAGCCGGGCGAAGTCCTCCTCCGACCGAGTCAGGCGATAAGCCTTTTCGGCCGCGAGCGCTTCGGAAAGAGTGAGCCCTTCCTTCTCGCCCCGCTCCGCGAAAAGCCGAAGCGCGGGCAGGTACCGGGGGTCGCGCCTCAGAGCTTCGCGAGTCTGAACCACTGATTCCCGGTCTTTTCCCTGCTGACGCAGCCACCGCGCATATTCGGTCCGGACCTCCGCGGACCGAGGTCCGAGCTTCAACGCTCTCGTCCAGTCGCTCGCTGCCTCCGACAATCCGAGTTTTCCCGAAACCAGGGCCGACCGGTAAGCCAACGGCAGCGATTGCGGAATCCGATCGAAACCCTTTCGATACGTCTCCAGCGCCTCTCGCGGCCGCCCCATCGCTTCACGGACCAGTCCCAGACCGAAGTAGCCGTTTTCATAGCCGGCGTTGACCTCGATCGACCTCATGTAGGAGCGCTCGGCTTCGGCGAGCAGCCCCAGCTCTTTCTCGACTCTCCCCTTTCCGGCCCACGCGTCCCAGTACCCGGGATAGATCTCGACCGCGCGTTGGTAGTGATCGCGGGCGATGGCGAATCGCCGATCGACCGACGAGATGTACGCGAAGTTGTATTCGGCTTTGGCGCTGCGCGGAGACGTCGCGAGAGAGTTGGCGAAGAGCGACTCGTCGGACCACCAGACCGCGTTGCGAGCGACCGTCCGGGCGCCCAAAAAGAGAACGAACCCCGCCAGAACCCACCGCCGCAAGCGGGACAGGTCGGCGGGGACAGCAGCCTCACGGCCGACCAGGAGAACCCCGAGAATCAGGCAGATTCCGGCGGAGGGGAGGTAGGCGATCCGCTCCGCGAAAATCGTTCCGATCGGAAAGAGGACGTTCGCCGTGGGCAAGAACGCCACCGTGAAGAGAAGCACTCCGAGCGCGAGACGATTGCTCTCGCGCAGACGTTTGCAAGCCAGGAGGATCGTGGACGCCAGGAGCAGCGTGGCGAAGATCGGTAGAGGCGCGCGCGCGCGCAGCATTCGGATCGACCAGGCCGATTCGTCGGCCGAAAGGTGGAGCGGTAAGACCGATCGGCCCACGTATCTCCAGAGGACCAGCGAAGCGTTGGCGGCCCGGGCCGTCCACGTCAGCGGAGCCAGCGCATTTTCCACTTCGAAGATGCCGCTGCCGGGCGCGCGCAGCAGCCCTCCGAGCACCCAAGCGCGCAGAAGGAAATACAAGACGAGCACCGCGGCCGATCCCGCGAAGAGGAGCCATCCCTTCCGGAGCGCGGCCATCAGTCGGTGACGCAGACTTCCCTCCGAGACGAAGATCAGGAGAAGACCGCAGAGCGCCGGGGCCACCGCGGCGCTTTCCTTCGTCAAGAGGGCGACTGCGTAGCAGAGCACCGCGGCGACGAGCGAAACCAGCCACCGCCGCCTCCAATCGCAAGCCGACAGGCCGAGGTGAAGGTACGCCAGAACGAACAGGGCCGCCTGCGTCTCGCCGCGTCCGACCAGGCTCGTCACGGCCTCGACATGGATCGGAGCCACGGCGAAGAGAAGCGCCGCGGCGAAGCTCGCCGGCGGAGACACACCGATGCGGAGCAACAGTCCCGCCAGAAGGAGGACCGCTCCGGCGTGCGCGGCGATGTTGACGGCGTGGAATGTTCCCGGATCGGCTCCGTGCATCCACCATTGCACCGCGTAGGAAAGGAGCAGCGCCGGTCGATAGGCGCTCCCGGAGCCGCGAGGACCGCCGAAGTAGGGCGTGCGGAGAATTTCGGACAGTCCGGCCGGCTCTCGAATGCGAGGGTCGTCTCGAATGACCGCCTTGTCATCGTAGGTGAAGGCGCCGCCGACGCCGTTCGCGTAAACGACGATCGCCGCAGACACGAGCAGCGCAGCCCAACCGAGCTTCTTCTTCGATAGTGGAGCGCCAGTCATCCGCCTCAGCGATCCATCGGCGGCCAACGATTCACGCGAACGCCGTTCGAGTCTCGCGGATGACGGAAGGCCTCAATGGCCCGAGCGCGGACGCGAAGCGACGTTGAGCTCCCGGATGAGATAGAGGAGCGCTTGCCGCGACAATCCCAGCTCGCGCGCGGCGCGGCTGCGGTTCCCGCCCGCCCGATCCAGCGCTTCGGTGATCAGGCCTCGGCGGTGGGCATCCACGCGCGTCCGGTAGTCGGCGACCGAAGTGGAGGCGCGACGGGGACGCCGAATCGTCTCCGGAAGAAGATCGAGGCCAATGACTCCGTTGGGTTCGGCCAGCGCCGCCGCCTGCGCCACGGCGTTCTGCAGCTCGCGGACGTTTCCGGGCCAGGAATGAACGGCCAGAGCGGAGAGCGACTCGGGAGTGTACTGGATGGCTCCGCGGCCGTACTCGCGGGCGAATCGGGCCAGGAAGTGGCGGGCGAGAAGAACCGCGTCGCGGCCGCGCTCGCGCAAGGGTGGAAGCGTGATGACCGCGACGTGGAGGCGGTAGAACAGATCCTCACGAAAACTACCGTTCTCGACGTCGCGGGCGAGCTGGCGCGAGGTCGCCGAAACGACGCGCACGTCGATCGTTCGAGCTCGGTTCTCGCCCACGCGGCGGATCTCCCTCTCCTGGAGCGCGCGAAGCAGCTTCGCCTGAAGCGGCAGAGTCAGATCGCCGATTTCATCGAAGAAGATCGTGCCGCCCTGCGCCTCCTCGAGCAATCCCCGACGGTCTCGCTCGGCTCCGCTGAAAGCGCCGCGGGCATGGCCGAACAGCTCGCTCTCCAGGAGCGACGGCGGAATCGCGGGCACATTGACCGCAATGAACGGACCGGACGCGCGCGTCGAAAGAGAATGCACTCCGCGCGCCACCGCCTCCTTTCCGCTGCCGGATTCTCCGAGAATCAATACGGTGACGGGCTGGGGCGCGAACCGAACGAGCCGGCGATAGGGTTCCTCCATCGCCACGTCGGCCGCTACGACTCCGAGACGGCGCCACCCCTCCGCGAATTCCGCCGGGGGGTCCGGGGGTTCGACGCGGTAGAGCAGGGTCTCGAGGAGAAACGCCACGGACGCGGCCGTTTCCTCCGGGAGGGGCGGCCAGACGCGGAGCTCGTATTGAATCGATCCGGCGTCGAGCATACGAAGCTGCGCACCGGAAGTGTCCATGGGGCGCTCGCCGAGCCCCAGGATCTCCCGGCCCTCGGGGTCGCCCACCGAGAGCCCCTGAATTCCCAGAAACGCCGCCTCCGCCTCCCGGCCTGCCAGCGCCGCCGCAGCCGCGGCGCGGAGCTCCCGCAGCCCCACAGCGACTCCCGCGCGGTCGAACGTCGGAGAGCGTAGGCCGAAAATACGGTCGGCGAGCCGAGCGCCGCCCCGAGCGCGCAGCACCGTTTCGGCGCGCGCGCAAAGCGGCTCTTCGTCGTCGCAGTGTCCGTCTCGCAGAACGTGCGCTCGAGCCATCGCCTCGGCGGTTCCATATTCGTCGGTGGAGAATCGATTTCCGAGATCCCCTGCCGTCGCCCGCGACTCGCCTCGCTCTGCGGAGACGATCTCCTCGAGACGCTCGCGCGCGCGTTGATCGCTGTCGCATCGATCGGGCGGATCGGCTGCCGCCGCCTCATAGGCCCGCCGGGCAGCCTCGACATCTCCCGTATAGAGGAGACGGTCTCCCTCTTCGAGCCAAAGCTCGCCGATTTCGAGCCGATCTCCGACCCTCGCGACGATGGACCGCGCCTCGGCGTTGTCTCGCGCCGCATCTTCGAGAAAGCCTCGCCGCAGCGCCATTCGGCTCCGCTGATGGAGGGCCACGATGCGCCAGATCTCGTCGTGTTGCCCCGCTGCCGCGCGCAGCATCGCCTCGATCTCCCGCGAAGCCTCCTCCCAGCGGCCCTCGTTGATCCAGAGCTCGAGGCGATTGGCCCGGGCTCCGCGGAGCAGGTCCTGGCGACCGAGCCCGGAGGACAGCTCGATCGCCTCGTCCAGCAAGGCGTGACAGGCCGCTCCGCGTCCGGCGTGATAGAGCGTCGCCGCCAGGTCCATCAACAGTTGGGCCCGAAAGAGGGAGTCGTCCCGGGCCACGGCCAGTGCCTGCTCCAGACGGGCGACCGCCAGCGGAAAATCTCTCCGATCGGAGAGTCCCAGCGCCTCGCGCGAGAGAAGACGGGCGGTCAGAAGATCGTTTCCCGCCTCGAGGATGGCCGGACGCCACTGGTCATAGACCTCTTTCTCGTCGGCGAAGCGCCCGGCGGCGGAATAAACGCCGGCGCGCGCGAGCGCGGTCTCCAAACGAAACTCCAGGTCTTCCGCGGCGCCCTCGCTCTCCGCGACTTCGAGCAGCCGCAAAGCGCCATCGTGATTGCCCGAGCGCGAGAGGCTCGCCACCTCCAGCCGCGCCGCGCGGACTCGCTCGCGCGGTGATGCATCCGGATAGGACCGGCGCCAGTCGGCAGCGAGCTTTCCCGCTCGGACCGGTTCTCCCCGATGCGCCTCGACCTCCGCTACTCGGAGCGCGCAGGCGCGGCGCTCGTCGGGGGTGGCTCGATCGCAAACCGCAATCGCGGAGAAGCGACGTTCGGCCTCGTCCGCGCGACCTCCGGCGAGCTCGCGCTCCGCCTCGAGCATGCCGAGCCAGGGCGGAAGCTCCCCTCTGCAGGAGCTCGCGAGAAGCGCCGAAAGAGCGAACCACTGTTCCGGCGGCCGCGCTCCCGAAACTCGAAACCACTTCTCCGCTGCCTCCAGAGCTTCGTCGACATCGCCGGCCTCGAGCAGGAGCTCGACTCGTCTCGCCGGATTTTCTTCGATCGACGCGCGCCGTCGACAGTGGGCGCGACGCCGCGGTTCGGACAGGGGGAGACGCCGCCGCGCGGATTCGGCCAATCGCCAGCCGCCAGCCACGCGCGTCGCCCAGCCACGACTCTCGAGCGAAGCGAGGATGCGCGCAAGGGGGCGCCTCGGAAAGAGGCGAGCGAGGCCTGAACCGCCGATCGGAGCGTCGAAGGCGGCGAGGACTTCGAGAACTTCGTCGACCGGAGTCGCTGCATCCGGGCTCCGAGCGACGCGCGACTCGGGAATGCTCCGCGGCAGTGGAAGGGGCGCGTTGCCAGTGGGGTCGCCGACGAACGCGCCCCACCGATCCGAAGCGAGGGCTTCGCGGACGAGATCCAGCCCGGCGCGGGGATCCGGCCGGGTCAGCGCGGCCAGCTCCTCGTAGAAACGGAGCGACGCGCCCAGAGTTCCGCAGGGGACGAAAATCTCGCGGCGCCACTCGTCGGGAAGCCGCGGAACCGGCGCTGCCCCGGCGACGACACGAGCTTCCACCTTCCCCGCCAACGCCCGAGTGGCGGCATCGAACGCGCGCCGCGACAGGTCGTCCCAGCTTTCCGGATCGACCGCAATCCACACGGAGGGCTGCTTCGATTCCTCGCGGGCATGGCGGAGACGAAGCGCCCGGGCGGCGGCGGATGTGCTTCCCGGCGCTTCCGGCAGACCCAGCGCACCTCCCGGATCGAGTCGCGATCCGCTGCCGGCAAAGACACGCACGTATCGGTCGTTCAACTGCTCGACCGCGCTCTCGAGAACGGCCCGGCCGAGCTGGCCGCGATAGAAATTCCCGGCGAAGCCAAGCATCCGAGCGCGAACCGGAGCCGCGCCGGCGGCGGTGAGCTGGGGAAACGCACGGAAAGCGCCCGCCACCCAGTACTCCGCGCGGCGGAATGCCGCATCGGGAGCGGTGAGCTGGTCCAGGAGCGAGCGCGCCGAGGCGAGGCCGACCCGGCGGCCGCGCGCGAAGAGTCGGTGCAGAAACGCGCCGAGCACCGCCGAGGGCGCCGGCCCCGGCCCGCCCCGAAAGATCGCCGCGGGGGTCCGGAGGACCCACAGGCGGGCAGCGCCCTCCGCGCGGTCGTACACCGCGCTCGAGAGGTCCTCTTCATCGAGCCAGAAACCGAACGCCTGGAGAAACGCGCAGAGACTCGCGGCTTGAAGGAACAGCGCGGGCGCCTGCTCGCCGGGGATTCTGCCCGCAGCGATCCGGCGGCCTGGAACGATCGCGCGCTCGACGACCCATTCGTCCCCCTCGCGGGCGAGCCGGGTGGGCAGCGGGAGCGTCGCATGTTCGAGAAGGAGGAATTCACGCCATCGATCCCGGGTGGCGGAGACGGAGAATCTCTCGACACCGGGCGCCGGCGCTACCTCGTTCGCCCCAATCATCACTGCGCTCTAGAAAGTGCCGGGATCATATAACGGCGATCGGCGGCCGCGCGGTCCGAGACTCTCTTCGCCGGATCGTCTCTGCACTCGGCCAACGGGCTCGAACGCCTAGGTGTGGTTTCTCAACAAATTGTTCCCATTGAAGACGCCCCGGTGCCCGGCCGCCTCCCTCGTCGGCACACTCCGGGCGCTCGCTCGCAGAAGGCTCCTCGCTCATCGCCGCCAACGGGAGGCGCGGACCCGCCCCGGGTCTCGCATCGTGGCAAGAGCCTTACTCCGAGCTCTGGCCCGGAAGGCGTTCCCCGCTGGGACCCTCGAAATCGCGTTAGTCCGCACCGGCTGTCTGCAGGCGATCGCCACCGATCTCCATTGCGGCAATTTCGCGAATGGCGAGCGTGGACAGTCTCTCTCTTGTCAAGAATGAGGCCCGCCGCGCGGTCCCGAGGGGAACGCCGCAGGGCCGGGGCGGCTAAGAGCGCGGGAACAACGTCTTGAGAATTGACGCCTAGCGCTGAACGAGGCTTTCGAGATCTCGGTAGAAGCCCGGATACGACTTTGCGACGCAAGATGGTCTTTCGATCGCGAGGTCGGAAATGCGGAGAGAGAGAAGCGCTCCGGCCATCGCAATGCGGTGGTCGCCGAAGGTCGGGAGGCGGCGCACACCGCCCGGGCCGATCGGCGACGAGATTCCCTCGATGGAGATCGCTTCGGCCTCGCCTCTGGCCCGGATCCCCGCGCTCTCGAGAAGCCGGACGAGCGCTTCGATCCGGTCACTCTCCTTCCACCGGAGGTGACCGATCCCTTCGAACCGGCTGAGGCCAGGAGAGAACGAGGCGAGAGCTGCAAGCGTCGGGACGGCGTCCGGAAAATCGGTCGCGCGCAGACGGACAGGCTTGAGGTCTCCCGTGCGAGCGGCGCGAATTCGCTGCGGGCCGGCTTCGATCTCCAGGCCGAACTCCTTCAGCCGAGCGAACGCCAGCGCGTCGGCGTCGGCGCTCGGCCAGACGACCCCTTCGACGAAGACCTGTCCTCCCGCCACGCCCGCCGCCGCCAGCAGCGGCAGCGCGGACGAATAGTCTCCCGTCACCTCGTATCGATCGACCGTCTCTCGGCCGGGACGGACGACGAGCGTCCCGTCGGAGCCGATCTCGACGGCGTGGCCGAAGGCCCTCAGCGACTCCAACGTCGTCGACACGTAAGGCGAGGAAGCGACGGGGCCCTCGGTTCTTACGGCGAGCGGCTGCTCCGACGCCGCTCCCGCCAGGAGAAGCGCTGAGACGAACTGACTTGACTGCGCTGCATCGACCGCCACCGATCGCGAAGAAAGAGTGACGCCCTCGATCGCGAGGGGAAGCAGGCCGGGAGCGCCCCGGTAGGAAATCCGCGCGCCGCCGGACGACAAGGCCGTCACGAGGGGAGTCATGGGGCGCTCTCGAAGTCGGGGCGCGCCGGTCAACAGGAACTTTCCACGAGTGACCGCGCACAGCGCGGCAAGAAATCGGGCCGCCGTCCCCGACTCCCCCGCGTCGAGGTGCACCTCTCTCTCCGGCGGGACCCCGAGAGGACCGCTGAGCGCAAGACCGCCTGGCTCCGGCTGGACCGATGCTCCCATCGCGGCGAGGCAGCGAATCAGCGCGCGCGTGTCTTCGGAGTCGAGCGGCCGAACGACGTGGACAACCCGCGGGGACAGAACCCCGAGAACCAGGGCACGATTCGTCCCGCTCTTCGAAGGCGGAGCCAGGACGGTCCCTCGCACCTCTCGAGCGGGAGGGAGAATCAGGTAGTCCATCAGCTAAAGCGGTCCGCTTTCAGCTCTCAGCCATTCAATTGTTCGACTCGACTACTTGAGACCTTGCATGGCCTGTCCCGGCTCCGCAGCGGAGCGCAGACTGGCTGATGGCTGATAGCTGAAAGCTCAGCTCCCTAATCCCACCAACCTCGTTTCGCCCCGATCATCGATCTCCATCCAGCGGCGCTCCTCCACGAATGCGGGAAGAATCTCGACCCTTCCGGAGGCCACGCGCTCGCTCCAGGCCTTGTGAAAGTGTCCGAGGAGCAGGACGTCGTAGCTCTCCTGGAACCGCCGTTCCGCGAAGGCGCGAATCATCTCGACCGGAAGCCGGGACTTGTGCTTGAAGTTCGAGCGGTAGAGCCGCGCCTCCGTCCTCCAGACCAGTCGATTGCCGAAACCCTTCGGGATGAAACGCAGGGACATGCGCGAGACCGGGTTCTTCGACAGCGCGCGCCAGAAACGATAGGGCGCGTCGCGCTCGTTGAGCAAATCCCCGTGCGTGGCGAGAAACCGGCGGCCGCCCTCCGTGAAGGACTCCTCGTCGACGACCTGACGAAAGTAGCGCTCCACGTAAGACCCCCGAAGAAAGAAATCTCGGTTTCCTTCGACATAGGTCACCGAGACCCCCTGGGCCGAAAGCCGCTCGACCGTCTCCAGAAGCCGCCGAATCGCCGGGGTTTCGAACTTCGGATGAGCGATGAAGAAGTGGAAGATGTCGCCAAGGAGCGTTACCGAACGCGCCCCGCGCCGCGTCGTCTCTTCGAGCGCGTTGAGGAAGGGACCGTCGTCATCGGGTTTTCTCCCCACGTGGCAGTCCGCAAAAACCGCGCGCATCGCCGCTAGACTAACCGAGACCGCCCATTCTTCCTTCGAAAGGCCCGTTTACCGGAATAACCCTCTCGCGCCGCTGTTCCTCTTCCCGTACACTTGAGGGCTTCGGGCCGATTTTTTTCGGATGGGAGCATGCGCCTCAAATTGACCTTCTTCGCCACAATCGCGATCGCATTTCCCCTGGCCGCCTCCGGTCAGTCCCTGCCCCCCGCCGCGAGGATGACGCCCCGGCTGCTGCGGGAGGTCGATCGCAACCCGGGCGCGCCCGTACGCGTGATCATCGGCGTCGCCGACGGCACCCCTACGGCCAGGGCCCTTCGCATTCATCCCGACCCGGAAGGCGAACCCGCGCGCCGGCTCCAGCGCATCGCGGCTCAACAGCAGATTGCCTCCGAGATGGCGTCGGAGGATTTCGAGACGGGACGGTTTTACGAGAGCTTCTCGATGATGGCCGGACGAGCCTCTCCTTCCGGCCTGAAGGCGCTCGCGGCGCGGCCCGACGTCGCCTGGATTGCTCTCGACGGCACGAAGCGGCCGATGCAGGCGAGTCCCCAAAACGGCCAGCTCTTGATCAACAGCGATCAGACCAACACCAAGGGATTCACCGGAGCGGGCGAGACGATCGCCATTCTCGACACCGGGATCGACTACGCGATTCCTTCGCTCGGCGGCCCGTCGTTTCCCAACTCGAAGGTTATCGGCGGAACCGACATCTCCGACAGGGACAGCGACCCGATGGATTGCGAGGGTCATGGGACCGATGTCGCCGGCGTCGCGGCGGGACCCACCGGAGTCGCTCCGGACGCGAGAATCGTCGCGATCAAGGTTTTTTCCTCCAAAACCTCCAGCAACGCGCAGTGCTCCGACGAGGCGCAGGACTCCGACATTCTCGGCGGAATCAACTACGCGATCACGAATCGCGGAGCCTTCGGCATCTCGGTCATCAACCTGAGCCTGGGCGGCGCCTTTCAGGACGACATGGCGCACGGATACTGCGACTCGGACGAGCCGGCATACGCCGACGCTTTC
>DATDNV010000018.1:0-3466 GCA_036518075.1 Thermoanaerobaculia bacterium | reverse complement strand
GTCGCGCTGGAAGGCCCGCTGCCCAAGGGCGCGCGGCCCGACCTCTCGGTCGACGGAACGATCGAGCTCGAGAAGATGAGCGACGTCGTTTCGGTAGGTCGGCCCGCCTTCGGCCAGGAGGATAGCCAGATCACTCTGTTTCGACTCGACGAGGGCGGAGACGAAGCGCGTCGAGTCAAGGTCAAGCTGGGCAAGAGTTCGGTCAACACCGTTCAAGTGCTCGAAGGCATCAAACCCGGCGATCGCGTGATCCTCTCCGACATGAGCGCGTGGGACGCGTTCGATCGGGTCAGGTTGAAGTAAGGACAGGACGAAGGGCGAAGGGCGTAGGGACCGATCACCGACGTCCGATCACCTCAGTCCTCGAGGGAGGAACGAAGGATGAGCAGCGGCAACGGATCCAACGGTCATCCGGTCATTCGCTTGGAGGGGGTCACCAAGGTCTTCTACACCGACGAGGTCGAGACCCACGCGCTTTCGGGCATTCACCTCGACATCCACAACGGCGAATACGTTTCGATCGCCGGCCCCTCCGGGTGCGGCAAATCCACACTACTCTCGATCCTGGGCCTGCTCGACACTCCGAGCGCCGGCCGCTATCACCTGAACAACAAGCCGGCGGAGGCGTTGACGCTCTCCGAGCGCGCCCGGATCCGCAATCGCGAGATCGGGTTCATCTTCCAGAGTTTCAACCTGATCGGCGACCTTTCGGTCTACGAGAACGTCGAGCTTCCCCTGACCTATCGCGGCATGCCGTCCTCGGAGCGGCGCAAGAGGGTGCAAGCCGCGCTCGAAAAGGTGGGAATGGCCCATCGCACCAAACACTTTCCGTCGCAGCTGTCCGGAGGCCAACAGCAGCGCGTTGCGGTCGCCCGGGCCATTGCCGGCGAGCCGCTGATCCTGCTCGCCGACGAGCCGACGGGAAATCTCGATTCGGTCAACGGGGAGGCGGTGATGGGACTCCTCCAGGAGCTTCACCGCGGCGGGGCGACGATCTGCATGGTCACTCACGATCCTCGCTTCGCGAAGAACGCGGAGCGCACCATCCACCTCTTCGACGGCCGCATCGTCGAGGATGAGCGGGGCCAGCAGCGCGTCGAATCGGAAAAGGAGCTGAAAGAAGCCGGCCTGCTCTGACGAGGCCGACGCGGCAGCGGGCATGAGCACACTCGGCAAGGATCTTCGCTTCGGGATCCGCACTCTCGCCCGGACACCGGCCTTCAGCCTGATCGCGGTCGCGACGCTCGCGCTCGCGATCGGGGCCACGAGCTCTCTCTTCAGCGTCTTCAACGGCGTGCTCCTGCGGCCGCTCCCCTACCGAAACTCCGAGCGGCTCGTCCAGGTCTGGTCGACCGATCCCCAGCAGGTCAACAACCGCCACTCGCCCGGCGACTATCTCGATCTGAAGAAACAGGCGCGCTCGTTCGAGATCCTCGCCGGTTACGAGGAGCGATCCTTCGAGGTTGCCGGGCAGGGAGAGCCTCGACGGATTCGAGGCGCCGAAGTGACTTCCGACTTCTTCGAGGTCTTCGGCGTTCCGGCCTCGATCGGACGCACGCTGAACACCCGGGAAGACGGACCCGGATCCCCGCGGCGCGCCGTCGTGAGCGACGCGCTCTGGAAGCGTGCGTTCGGAAGTTCGCCTTCGATCCTCGGACAGCTGCTGCGCGTCAATGGCGAGGACGTGGTCGTCGTCGGAGTTCTCCCGGCGTCGTTTGACTGGCCGACGGGGATCGAGATGTGGTCGACCAGCCGCGGGCCGATTCCCGCTTCGCCGATTGCGCTCGAAGGAGATCCTCTCCAGAACCGCGAGCTGCAGTACTTCGACGCGGTCGCTCGACTCGAGCCGCAGACCTCGATCTCCGCCGCCCAGTCGGAGCTGGCCGCGATTGCCCGGGATCTCCAGCGCCGCTATCCGCAGACCAACCGCGGCCGCGCGTGGCGCCTCGTGACGCTTCATCAGCAGCTCGTCGGAGACGTCCGCCCGGCGCTCAACGTCCTGCTCGGCGCGATCCTCTGCGTGTGGCTGGTCGCGTGCGCCAACATCGCGACGTTGATGCTCGCGCGGTCGTCTCGCCGCCAGCGCGAGATGGCGATCCGCACGGCGCTCGGAGCGAGCCGCGGACGGCTGCTTCGACAGCTCGTGGCGGAAGGGCTTCTGCTCGCCGCGGCGGGCGGCGCCGCCGGACTCGGTTTCGCGTCTTGGGGAACGAAGCTGCTGGTCCGGCTGGCCCCTCCCGAGATTCCGCGCCTCTCGGAGATCACGCTGGATGGACGCGCAACGCTGGTCGCCGTCGCTCTTTCCCTCGCGGCAGGCCTGCTCTTCGGGTTGGCCCCTTCCTTCCCCGCGTTTGCGCGCGGCCTCTCGCCGATTCTGACTTTCGGATCGCGAGCGACCGGCAGCGCCAAAGCGTCCGTCCTTCGCGCGGCGCTCGTCGCGGGCGAGATCGCGTTCGCGCTCATCCTCCTGTCAGGCGCGGGGCTTCTCGTGAACAGTCTCCTCCGGCTGACCCGGACCGACCCCGGCTTCCCGGTGCGGGGCCTGGTCGCAGTTGCCGTCCCTCTCCCGGACACTCGATATCCCGATGCGCGGCGCCAGGCGCAGTTCTACGCAGAGCTTCTGCGGCGCTTGCGCGAGGCGCCGGAGATCGCATCCGTCGCGACCGGCTTTCCCCTTCCTCTGGCGGGCGGCGGCGCCACGGCCAACGTCGAGCCTCAGGAGTTTCCGCGGGACGTCGATGGACCGATCTGCGAGATCGCTTCGATCTCCGCCGACTACTTCCGAACACTCGGTATTCCTCTCCGTCGGGGCCGTTCCTTCGACTCCCGAGACGCTGCGCAGGCTCCGCACGTCGCGATCATGAGCGACTCGCTCGCGGCACGGCTCTGGCCCGGCGTCGACCCGATCGGCCGGCGGATCCGCATCGGCACCGGCCCCGCCGCGGACGACGCGACGATCGTTGGAGTCGTTCCGGACGTGCGCGTGCGGCGCCTCGCCGATGCGCCTCCGCCGGCTCTCTATCTCCCGGTCGATCAATTCACACTGCCGCTCCTGTCGGTCGTCGCCCGTGGAAGCCATGACGATGCCCCGGTCCTCGCCGCGGTGCGGCGCGAGGCGGGGAAGATCGATCCGGAGCTGCCGATCGGCGATGCTCGGCCGTTCGAGGAAATCGTCCAGGACTCGATCGAGGAGCCGCGCTTTCGGGCGTGGATGCTGACCGCGTTCTCGGCCGCGGCGCTCGCTCTGGCGAGCCTCGGCATCTACGGGATCACGAGCACTTCGGTCGTCTCCCGGACGCGGGAGCTCGGCGTCCGGATCGCGTTGGGGGCGAACCCTTCTCAGATGCGTCGCTTGATCCTGCGGGAAGGGCTGCGGCTCGCGGCCATCGGCGCGGGGCTCGGGCTCGCCGGCGCGATGGCTCTGACTCGCCTCATGAAGAGCCTCCTGTATGGAGTCGACGCGACC
>DATDNV010000017.1:0-14049 GCA_036518075.1 Thermoanaerobaculia bacterium | reverse complement strand
TCGCCTCCCAGGTGGGTATCACCGTTGGTCGACTTGACCTCGACGACCCCCTCACCGACTTCGAGAATCGAAATGTCGAACGTGCCGCCGCCGAAGTCGAAGACGGCGAACGTCTCGTCCTTCTTCTTGTCCAGTCCGTAGGCGAGCGCGGCCGCGGTCGGTTCGTTGACCAGGCGCTCGACGGTCAGACCCGCGATCTGCCCGGCGTCCTTGGTGGCCTGACGCTGGGAGTCGTTGAAATAGGCCGGAACGGTGATCACCGCCCGAGTCACCTTTTCGCCGAGATAGGCTTCCGCGGCCTCCTTGAGTTTGGTGAGGATCATCGCGGAGATCTCCGGAGGCGAATACTCCTTGCCTCCTGCCTTCACCCGCACGTCGCCGTTGCTCGCTGGGACGACGGTGAAGGGCACCATCTTCATTTCTTCGGTGACCTCCGAATACTTGCGCCCCATAAACCGCTTGATCGAAAAAACGGTGTTGGCGGGATTCGTGATCGCCTGCCTCTTCGCCACCTGTCCGACCAGTCGCTCGCCGGTCTTCGAGAACGCGACGACCGAGGGGGTCGTCCGGTTGCCTTCCGCGTTGGGAATGACGGCCGGATCGCTCCCTTCCATGACTGCGACCACGGAGTTCGTCGTACCGAGGTCGATTCCGATAATCTTGCTCATCTACCTTCTCCTATAAGCCTTTTCATAAGCGCGGTTATCCTAGAATCTGAGTGTCTAATTGTCAAGTATTTATTGGATATACCTAAGCCTATAAGGCTCAACCTCTTAGTTGCCTATTCGATGATTTCGACGCCAGGCCGCTTTTCCTGCGGAGCAGATCTCGAGCGAACCGGATGGATCTCGGCTACGGGAGCCAGAGTTCGGTCGAAGGACAGGTCGAGATCGATCTCGCCGCGGGTGTTGCGTCCGTAGAGTCCGAATTTGCCCTCTTCCGAACGCAGGATGTAGCGGTAGGAGCGGCCGTAAGGATCCTTGGTCGCGCTCTCGCCGATGATCCTCTGGACGATCAGGTCGTCGAGCGTCCTCGGGTATTGACCGGATGCGTCGTAGAAGACCCTCACCGCGCGCTCGAGCACCGTCAATCGCCCGAGAGAGATCGACTTGAGAAAGCTCGCCGAAATCCGGCTCTCGCCCAGCGGCCGCGCGAGAGCGTTCAAGGGATTCCGCGGGACGAGAAAGTAACCGAGCGCCACGATGACCCCGACCAGCACCCAGGCGAGAAGAGACATCGCGGACCAGGCCATCCTGGGCCGGGGAGATGGAGCCGGGGCGGCCGCCGAGGGCTTGGGGGCTTTGCCCTCCACGATGAGGCTTCGGTCGATCAACTCCGAGAGCCCCTTGTAGACGTCGAAGTCGGACAGGAACGCCCGCTCCATGAGGTCTTCGACCGACCGAGCTCCGTCAATCCACCGCCAGACCTCGGCCTCCGAACGCGAGACCGCAAGCGTTCCCTCCGGCGCATCATCCGCGCCGTAAACGAGCCGCAGATTCTCGACTCCTCTCGCCCGACGAAAGACGATCTGCGGAGAACGGACCTTCTTCTCCAGCCGAGGCCATTCGTCGAGCATCTGCGCCGCTTCCATCAGGATCGACTCGGTGGGAACCGGAGACATGTGGTCCGCGTCGTAGTCGATGGCCCCTTCCTGACTGAATCGAAACCGTCCGTCGGTCCAGCGAAACGCGGAGAAGACGATGCGGAAGATCTGGAGCCGCAGGGCCTCCCGCAGATCCTCCGGCGTCACGAGACGCTCGCGGATCAGAAGAAAACCGAGGCGCTGCTGAGTCTCCTTCTGAACCTCGAGGATCCTCGCCAGATCCGCCTCTTCAATTCGTCCGGCGCGGACGAGGAGTCTTCCGATCCGATTCTCCAGGCGCCGCGCGGCGGACTCCGCCGAGACGACCTGGCCGCCCAGGAATGAAATGGTAACGGTGTCGTCCTCTCCTTCCACGATCAGGACGCCGCTCTTCCTCTGCAGGCCCAGGACCTGAAAGATGTCGGTCAGCGAGAAGACGCGAAGAGTGCCTTCAAGGCCCATGCGAATCTCTCCAGGCTGCGCGTTGCGAGACCAGCCACATTACGGCAGCGGCCGCGAGGGCGATCCATGAGGTTGCGTGCCAGGAATCGGGAGATGGCAGCGTTCGGGGGTTGAAGAACCGCAAACCGATGGCCGCGGCAGCGGCAAGGAAGAAGAACGCACAGAGGCTCAGAAAACCCGCCACCGGCCTCTGAGAGAAAACGACATGCGCCCCGGGAACAAAAAACGAGATGATCCGGCAGGAGCGGTCGCGCTTGCGGATGCGTCCCTGGATCTCCCGCGTCTGCGCCACATGAACCTCGATCGCCGCCGACTGCTTGTGGAGGTAAAGGCGCACGCAATCGGGGCAGTAAAGCGGAGCCTCCGCGCTCCTCTTGCATCGCTGGCAGAACGGTTTGCCGCAGCGCGTGCATTCGGTCGCAATCGGCCGGCCTTTGCGATACGCGGCAAACACGAGGGCGAGCGCGAGCGCGGCCCATGGCCCCAGAGTGAACACGGAGACGACCAGGTCCTGGATCCGAATCGGCGGAGCGTGTCCCGGCAATCGCCGGCTCTTCGGTTGCGCGTTCCACTGTTCGATTTTCAGTCGCGCCTGCGCAAGCGTGTAGGGAACGGCCACGACGCGCGACAACGTCGGGCGCTCCGTCCAGCCCCGCACGCGCGAGTCCGAAAGCTCGCGAGCCTTCGCGATCGCGGCCGCCTGCCCGTCGAAATCGTAGGTCTCCGCCCGCGCGATAGAGAGGTTGTAGTAGATCTCGTGTGCGTTGGGCGCTCGCTGCCCGGCCGCCTCATAGTCGCGAATCGCCGACGAGTAATCCCCCTCGATGAAATGAACGTTTCCCCGATTGAGAAAACTTCGATACTCCTTCGGGTTCGCCTGGATCGCCCGATCGTACGAAGTGATCGCCCGTTCCGAGTCGCCGGAGCGCTCGGCATACATTCCCAGGAGAAACCAGACGTCCGGGTCTTCCGCAAACACCGCGGCCGCCTGACGCAGCCCGTCCTCCGCGCTCGCGTCCTCCCGCCTCTCCTCGAGATCCAGGGCGGCGACATAGAGAGGCGATCGCTCGATGATGTTTTGACGGGCGACCAGCGAAACGAGAGGCGCGACCAATCCCATCAAAACGAGTCCGGCCGCTAGAACCCAGCGCTCGAGACCCTCGGCGTAGCTGTAGATGAGAACTCCCCAAAAAAGAACGATCCACACGGGCCCGAATCCGAACGCGAGAGGGAGCAGAAGAATCACGGGGGTCAGCGCGCGAATCCCTCGAGCTCCGATGAAGTATTCGGATGCTTCCTCGATCTCGTGGGACACGCGCGAGAAATTCTTGACCATCAAGACGATGATCCACGCCAGCACCGCCGCCGTCAGGCCGAATGCCACCCAGACCGAGAGCGAAGAGAACATGGCGAAGCGGGACTCCTGAGTGACGAGCAGCGCGGAGAGCGCGTCGGGAATCATCGCCCCGGCGGCCGTGAAACGACGCTGCCGAATCAGAAACCGCATCTGCGAAAGCACCGCATCGGCATTGGAGTCGTCGAGCTCGATTGCGGCGGCGTAGGCGCGTGCGGCTCGGTCGGCCCGACCCACGGCCTCGGCTCTGCGTCCTTCGTGCACCGCTGTCCTCGAAAAGTCCGACAGCCGAGAAACCCCGACCGTTCGAGCCGCCTTCCGCATCTCGGCGAGCGCCACGGCCGCCGCCTTGGCGTCGTCCTCGAGGTGAGCGTTGAGAAACTCGAACCAATGCGATCGATACAGACTGCGGGTGACCGGAGGCGGCAGGGGCGACACCTCTTCCTGCGCGAAGCTCGGCGGCGCTTCGGCGAAGAGCGAACCGACCGCGATCGCCCCGATCAGCAGGCCGAGAGACATGGCATGCCCTCGCGGCATCAGGACTCTTCGCATTGTTTGGGTTCCGTCGTTCCTCGTTTTCGGTCCGGGATACTCACCGGGACTTCGGACGCGTCACCTCGACGAAGGCCAGCCGAAGCTCGTAGATCGCTCGCGAAAGAAAGTCCGATTCTTCGAAAGAGAGATTTCCCCTGGTCTTCTGCTCCAGGAGCGCGAGCCACTCGATCATTTGCCGCGCGATCGCCAGATCCGCGTGGGCTTGACCGGCCGCGTCGGGGAGCAACCCGAGCGCGGAGTAGGCGTTGGTGGCGATCCAGCCGACGAGGCTGCCGAAGGCGCTGCGCGGCTCTCGGGCTCCGGACGGCGCGGTCTCGGATCGGGGAGCTTCCGGCTGTGGGGGCGAGGACGGAGGGGGCGGCGGAGGCCCCGGAGGCGCTTCGGCGATCTCTTCCGGTTCGAAGTCGGTCCGCAAGTCGCCTTCCGGAGTAAACATCCGCCGGTCCACGACCCGAATCGGCTTTTCCTCTTGCTCAGCCATTGGTTCCGAAATTTTAACCCGGATCAGTCGAGGCCTCGGATGACCGGCTGCGCGGACGCGGAAGACGCCAAGCCGGCCCTGGACCGGGCGCCCATTATGATCGCGTCGATGCCGCCGAATGACCCGCTGAAGGCGCTGGAGTCTCTCGTTGCGAAGCTCCGGCAGGAGTGCCCCTGGGATCGGGAGCAAACGCCCGAAACGATCAAGGCGTTCCTGCTCGAGGAGTGCTACGAGACCCTCGAAGCTCTCGATTCGAGCTCGCCTGAAAAACTCCGGGAGGAGCTGGGGGATCTTCTCTTCCAGCTCTATTTTCTAGCGCGGCTGGCTCAGGAGCGCGGATGGTTCGACATCGAGGAGGTCGCGACCGCCGTCTCCCGCAAGATGATCGACCGACATCCCCACGTTTTCGGAGGCGCCGCGGCCGCGAACGCGCAAGAGGTCAAGCGCAATTGGGAGACGCGCAAGCGTCAGGAGGGTGGGACGGAGTCCGACCCTCTCGGAACGGTCCCGGCTTCCCTTCCTGCCATCGCCGCCGCGCATCGGATGACCTCTCGGGCCGCCGATCTCGGCTTCGACTGGGACCGCGACGCGGACGTTGCGGAGAAGATCGAAGAGGAGCTCGCCGAGTGGCGGGCCGCGGCCGAGCGCGGCGACACCGCGGCCGAGTCCCACGAGATCGGCGACCTCCTCCTGTCGGTCGTCAACCTCGCGCGGCGCCGCAAGATCGATCCCGAGTCCGCGCTTCGCCGCACCAACGCGCGATTCCGCGAGCGTTTTGCGGGGGTCTCACGCAGGGCCAAAGCCTCGGGACGGGACATCGCGAAGATTCCTCTCGCCGAGCTCGACCGCTACTGGGAAGAAGCGAAGAACGATGAGCTGTCAGCGCTCGGCTCACAGCCCTCGGCCAAGCAGGGTCCGGAGAAGAGCTGATAGCTGAAAGCTGACAGCTGACAGCTATTTCACCAGATCCCCCACTCTGACCAACTGAATCCCCTCTCTCTCGAGCTTCGGGATCTCGCGTTCGAGGACAGCGAAGGTGGCCGGATGAGGATGTCCGATCGCGACCGCAACTCCCTCGGTACGAGCGCGCGCCCGAAGCGTCGCGAACGACGCCTCTACTCCCTTCTCGGTCGCGACGTCATCCAGGAAGACGCGGCGCGAGACGCAAGGAACTCCCTCTTCGCGAGCGATCCTCTCGCCGACGGTCGCCGTCGTCGTGCGACTGTCGACGAAGAAGAGCCGCCGCCGGGCGAGAACCCGGACCACGGCTCTCATGACCCGCGGATCCGCGGTCGCCGCCGAGCCCATGTGGTTGTTCACGCCAACGGCCCCGGGCACCGTCGCGAGATCCTTCTCGAGCGTCCGGGCAATCTCGTCGTCGTTCTGGGCGCGAAGGAGCACGCCCGGACCGGGACGGACGGAGGGGAACCCGTCGGGTTCCATCGGCAGGTGAAGAAGAACTTCCTTGCCCGAGGCCTCGAGTTCTCGAGCCGAGCGTTCGCTTCCGGGCAGATCCGGGAGCACTGCGCCGGCGACAGGGAACGACCAGGACGCGATGCGGCCGACCGCCTCGGAGTCGTTGCCGAGGTCGTCGATCAGAATCGCAACGCGCATCGTCGCGGAGGGCTCGCCGGGCGAGGCGAGCGGGGGGCGGGGAGACGGAAAGACGCGCGGTCGCGGAGTGGGCACCACTCGCGCCCGCGGCGCTGCGGGAGCCGGCTCCGGCCGCGAGGGGGCGGGCGCGCGTCCGGCTGATCGTTCTTCGTGCGGCCGGGTCTTGACGTAGAGGGCGACGCCGAGCGCGACCGAAAGAAGGAAGAAGAAAGCGGTGACCGGGGAAATCGGAGAGCGTGAACGGGATCGCTTCAATCCCGGCGACGCTCCCTAGCAGGTTGCTGAGAAAGGGTGCGGGATGGGTAACCGCCGGCGGAGCCGGCGTTCTCTACTGCCAGCGGGTTTGCCTCTGGTGGTCGAGTGCCGAGCGCCGTGGGGTCAGATGCAAGGAAGGGCGACGGCGATGCAAGAGTATCGTCGAGGAGCGATGACGCCGCAGATGAACCCGCGCCGCCGTAACCCGAAGGGTGTCGGGCACTTTGCCGGCGCCTGTTGAGAGGAACGTGGCGAATCCGATCGCCGATCGATGAACCGGGCGCCGCGTGCAAAGTGCCGGACACGACGCCCGCATCCATTTTTCAGCAGCCTGCTAGGCGGCGCGGCGGCTCTTCTCGGAGCCCCGGACCAACTCGAGCGCTCGATTGAGGATCGGATCCTTGGACTCCCCCTCGCCTGGAAAAACGATCACTCGCTCGTCCGGAATCAGCCCCTTGCCCCCGACCATGGAGCCGCCAGGGGATACGTATCGGCCGACCGTCATGTAGAGAGTTCCGCCGGATTCAGTGGGCACGAGGCGCTGAATGATCGCCATTCCGACCGTCGCCTCGCCGACCGTCATCGCCTCGGCTCGATCGTGAAGAGCCGCAGCAAATACCTCGGCCGCTCCTCCGGTCGCGTCGTCCGTCAGGATGATTGTTTTTCCCTTCCAGAGGCGGTCGCCCGAAGCTTCCAATGCCGGCAGCTGCGCTCTTCGCGAGACGACCCTGGCGACCAGCCCCTTCCCGACGAAGAACGACGCGGAGGACGGCACGAGCGCGACATCTCCGCTGATCGTTCCACGAACGTCGACGATCATCCGTGAAATCGATCTCCGAGAGGCCTCATCGATCGCCTGCCGCAGCGCCTCGCTGGTCGCCTGGGTAAACGCCGGAATCCGGACGATCGCCACATCCCGCTCCCACTGCGTGGAGACGGGCGGGGCCTCGAAATGCGCGCGTGCAATCTTGAGTGTCACTTTCTTTTCGTCCCCATTCCGGAAGACGCTGATTTGCACGCTGGTTCCCTCGGGGCCGTCGAGAGCCGATTTCACCTTCCACAGCGGGGCGTTGCGGACCGACTTGCCGTCGACCGTATCGAGAAGGTCACTCGGCTTGACGCCGGCTTTTTCGGCCGGGGAACCGGCGATCGGAGCGACGACGTAGGGAAATCCTCCGCGTCGCGCAATGACGACTCCGGGACCCACTGCCCCCGAGGTCGTCTGCGCGCGATAGGCCGCTCGCTCCGAGGCGGAGACGTAGTAGGAAAAGGGATCCAGAGCATCGGACATCCCGTCGTACGCCCCTTCGAGCAGCGAGCGGGAGTCCACCGGCTCGACGTAGTTCTGCCGCGTCAAGGACAGGACATCCGAAAAGATCGAGAGCGCGCGCGTCGCCGGATCCTTACCGGGGCCGTTTGCCCCGCTGACGGCGCGGATCGACACCAGGGCGGCGATGGAAGCGACGACGAAGAGGAAACGGGAGCGATTGGACTTCATCGGGAAGATGGTAACAGAGGAAGCGGAGGAAAGCTTTCAGCTATCCGCTTTCAGCCAAGAACCGCAGGAGACTGCGAGCGGAGAGCTTTACCTCAGCCACGCGACCGGGTCGCTCGCCTTCTGCCGGTCGCGCACTTCGAAATACAACCCGGGTTCGTCGCGGCCCGGGCCGATTCCCGCGGTGCCGACCGTCGTCCCCACGGGCACGTATGAACCCGGCTCGACCGCGACCGACTGCAGCCACGCATAGAGAGTGAATACGCCTTCGCCGTGGTCCAGAATGACGAGATTGCCGTATTCGGCGAGCCATCGCGCGTAAACCGCCTTGCCGCTGTACACGGCGTGCACCGGCGAGCCCTCCGGCAGCGCGACGGCGATCCCGTTGGAGATCGTCCACGCATCGAACTTCGGATGGCGATGCCGGCCGAACGTCTCGACGACCGGCCCCTTGGCCGGCCAGTCGAGAACACCCTTCCAGGGACGGATTCCTCCCGAGGGGTCGACCGACTCGCCGCTGGATTGACTCGCCAACGTCGCGAGGAGACGCTCCAATCGTTCGGCCTTGTCCGCGAGCGAGGCCACCTCGTTGCGCTGCGACGTCGAGGCGTTGCGTTCCGACACGAGAAGGCTCTCACGATGCTTGCGAAGCGCCGCCAGGTTGGTGAGCTCGCGCCGGCTGCGAAGGACGTTCTCGTCGATGTCGCGCTTGAGCGCTTCTTCCTCCACGAGGATCCGCTCCGAACGGCCCTGCGCGTCCCGATAGGACGCGAGAAGCCGCCCATCGCGCCGGGCGAGAGCGTCGAGCCGTTCGACTCCCTGAAGGAAGCCCGAGACGTCGGGAGCGTCCAGCAAAACTCGAAAGTATCCGAAGCGCCCCAACCGATGGAGAACCCGCGCCCGGGCCGCGAGAGCATGAGAGAAGTGATCCACCGCAGCCGCGGCGGTGGCGCGCTGCTTCTCGGTTTCCAAAAGCTGCCGAGCCAGGTCATCCCGCCGAGCCGTGGTGAGCTGTCTCTCGCTCTCGGCGATCTCGATTTGCCAGTTCAGCCGCTTGACCTCCTCTTGAAGCGAAGCGACGTTCTTTTCGCTCATCGCGAGCATTTGCTTGAGCGACTCGATGCGAGATCGAATCCGGGCGAGATCAGACCGGCGCTGATTGTCCGCCGACTCTGGAGCGGGTGCCTGGGCGGTCAGAATCACCGACACCAGGAGAAGAAGTGACAAGTGACGAGTGACCAGTGACAAACGCAGCGAGGCTCTCCTTCGTTGACTCGTCACTCGTCACTCATCACTCGTCACTCACCAGAGCGCCTGCCCCGCCGCGTCCGCCACGGGCGGCGCGCCGAAGAGCTTGCGAACGGACGCGGTCACGTCGGCGATGTGGGGAACCGGCTCGGCTCGGAACGACCGCGAGGCGAACAACACTCCCCGCACCAGATCGGGATCGAGCGAGCAGTGATCGCCGCTCCAGACATCCTTGTTGTCTTCGAAGAGCTCCTGCGTGGGAACGCCCAGCGTCGACTGCCAGGAAACGCGATAGCCGGGCCGGTTGGAGACGATGAGATCCGGGATCAGATTGGGGTTGAAGCGCCGATAGATGTCTTCCCGTTTGAAGACTCGCGAGACCGCGAGCTCCCCGGTCTTCGGGTCCTGCAGGCCGAGCAGCTTTTGCGCGACCTCCGCGCGCACGCTCTCGTACTCGGGACCCGGCGACACGATGCCTTCCGACTCGCGCCCTTTCAGATTGACGTACAGATCGCCGAAGCCCATCGAATACATGCGCGACTTCGACCAGTCGACCGCTTCCCAGAAGCGGCCCCGGGAAAAAAGCTCCTCGAGGCTCTTGCGGCGCGCGTCTCCTTTGAGAACCAGATAGCCGTTATCGACGAGCCACGAGTTGTAGTTCACCGAGCGGCGCCAGGATGCGAAGCCGTGGTCGGACAAGACGATCAGGACATCGTCGGGAGAAAGCGCGCCGGCCGTCTCGCCCACGATCGCATCCATCGTTTCGTAGGACTTTTCGACCGCGTCGCCGTATGTCTGGGCGAGCTTGGCGTCGTAGGCCGGATGAGATGGATCTCGCAAGCGCCAGAAGACGTGCGCGACCCGGTCGGGAAACTCGAAGTAGTGGAAGAGGAGCCGATCTTTTTTCTTCAGCAGCGAAGTCAGCATGCGGCGGTCGGAATCGACGGTCGCGGCGACATCCTCGAGGAAGCCCTTCTCGGGCAGCGTGCCCGACTGGATCGACCAGGTGTCGATGGCCCATCCCATTGTCTTGTACCGGCCGAACTCCCGCACGAGCGAAGGGGCGAAGTCGGCGGGAAACGAGATCGCGAGCCCCGGCGGCAGCCGCTCCGGATCGAACTGCAGCGGCGACAGGTAGAGCGCGATTTCGGGATTCACGTGCTCGAGCAAGAACCGCCCGTAGCCCGACACCGAGATGAGCGGGTTCACACGGAACTTCAGGGAAACCCAATCGCTCCACTGGCCGGGCAGAAGCTCCCGCTTCTCGCCGCTGACTTCGACGATCAGCCGGTCTCGAGACTCGGGGACCGTGAGTGCGAGAGGCAGCTCGATCGACCCTTCGCGGCCGAATAGCTTTCCCGGGGGTCCGGCGATCCGGGTCACCTGGTGGCCGGTGTTCGAGTCGAGTCGCACGAGCTCAATCGAGAAGTCGTTGCCCTCCCGAGGCGTGAAGAAGGGATCCGACGTGAAGAAGAAGGGCTTGCCGATGCGTCCCGACAGATCGGGGACGCCGAGCCCCGACAGCAGATGCCCTTGCGCGAAGGAGTCCGGCGGAAACGTGACCGGCACGCGCATAACGGTTGCGGGGCGGCCGCCCGGCACGCTCCAGAAAGTCTCCCCCTTCCGGTTGTTCTTGACGAACGGTCGAGTCGAGGGAAGCCAGGCTTTGACGGCGAAAAAACAGGCCGCGGCGAACACCAGACCGATGACGTCGCAAACGACGAGCGGCCGGACCCGGCGGCGCGCGAGGAAGAGGCCCGCTCCAGCGAGGGCAAACAGAATCCATAGCCCGGCCGCGAATACGACCGGGTTCGAGCGGCCGAAGAGGAGCGGCACCTCACTGTCTTCGGCGACGGCGAACGTCGGTATTCGATCCGCCGGATTACGTTTCAAGAAGTCGAAGATCTCGTGGCCTCCCGGGTCGAGCCCGGTCGAGAAGGTGGCCCAGGAGACCGGCGTCTGGGCCGGGATCGTCGGGATCAGCGGCGAATAGCCTCCCCGCTGCTTGAGAGCGGCCAGATTAGGAAGGCGGCCGGCGGCCAGCATGGACTCGACGATGTGCGCGTCGACGCCGTCGAATCCGAGGACCACGACGCGAGGAGGATCTCCCGGCTTCGCCGCGGATCCGCCCCTTCCCATCAGAACGAGGCTCAGGCCCGAGAGCAAAACGGTGGCCCGCGTCGCCCGCCCGCGCTTGCGTGTCTCTCTCACGGATCTCCAGTTTACAGGCGATGTCTGTTTCGCCCAACTCGATTCGGCCTCGTCTCGATTCACTACAATCGACCCGTGACCACGCGAACCGAAGACTTGCCGACTCTCCTCGCTCGGATCACGGATCGCGACATCCGATCTCTCTTCTCACCCGACTTCATCCTCTGCTGCGAGCAATTCGATCGGTTCACGACCGGCATGGTGCTGCAGGTTCTCAGCGACCTCGAGATGGAGGACGCATTGAGATCCGGCACCACCGTCGACGAGCTCGTCTCTCGCAAGGGGTTTGCTCCGCGCGCAGCCGTGCCGCTGGGTTGGTTCCTTCGCAAGCTCGCCGCCGATGACTTGATCTCCGCGGAAGGTTCCGGGCGACAGACCGTCTTCCGCTCGCGCGGCTCCCTCCCATCGGGAGATCCCGACGCGGCCGAGGCGCGGGCACAAGCGATCAGCGCGCGGTCGATGCCTCCGTTCCGCGTCGTGCGCGCGATGGTCGAAAACATCCCGGAGTTCCTGAGAGGCCAGAAAACGGGGGAGGAGATCCTCTTCTCTCCGGCCAGGCTCGCGCTCTGGTTCGACTATTTCTCCAACGACAACCTGCTCTACGAGATCAACAACCGGCTGGGCGCGGAGGCGATCTGGAGAGCCCTGCCCGCCGGCCGCCGCGCGACGATCGTGGAGCTCGGCGGCGGCGCCGGCTCGGCGGCCCTCGCGATTGCGGAGCGTCTCGCTCGGGACGCGGCCGGAGATCGGATCGGACGATACCTCTTCACCGAAACCGTACCCACGTTTCTGCGCCGCGCAGAGCGAGCCATCCGCGCGCGCTTCCCCGAAATGCCGGTCGAGTTCGTGCGGCTCGACATCGACCGCGATTTCGCGGAACAGGGCGTCGGCCACGGCGTCGCCGACATCGTCTACGCGGTCAACACGGTGCACATTGCCAAGAACCTGACGGAGACGCTCGTGAGGATTCGGGAAACCTTGAAGCCCGGCGGCCGAGCCGTGTTTTCCGAGTGCGTCCGCCCGTATGCCGGACAGCCGATCTACGTCGAGTTCGTCTTCAACTTTCTGGAGAACTTCACCGGTGTCGCGACCGACTCGGAGACCCGGCCGAATCACGGGTTCCTCACTCCGGAAAACTGGCGACGGGCGTTTCGGGCGGCCGGCTTCGAGTCGCCGGAAATCCTCCCCGACGTCGAAGAGCTCGCCAAGCACTACGACGCGTTTTTCGTCGCCGCGGTCTCGGCCCGGCGCCCCCGTTAAACGGCGGGAACGCAATAGAACAGGCCTTGATCCATCCGATCGCGGCGCGCGAAGTCTCCCGACCGAAGGGAGGGAGGAGGCGCGCACCGCGGGAGTGGAGCGGGCTGCGAAGGATCAGGGACGCGGTCGAGCCCGTCACGGCGAGCCGCGGCCCGGTCGCGTCAGCGAGATCCTTCGCCGCCCGCCGAGCGACGTGACGGGTCGTCCCAGAACGGATAGAAGCAATACCACTGCTCCGGGTATTCGCGCACGTAGCGCTCGAGAATCGTGACGTAGCGCTCGATGTTGGTGCGGAGGGCGGCCTCTCGGTCTCCCGTCCTCTCGATCGAGAGCGGCTCTTCGACCACTGCGCGATACCGCCCGTCCGGCACCTGGATGATGAACGCGGGTAGCACCACCGCTCCCGTCGCCATCGCGACGCGAAGAGGGCCTCGAGGGAAATAGGAGTCTCTCCCGAAAAAAGGAACCGCGAGCCCCGTATTGTCGAAGTCGCGGTCGCCCTGCATCGCAACGACGCCGTTGGATTCCAGCGCGCGCATCACCGTCAGCGTGGGCACGAAGCTGTGGTCGATCGGTATCTCTCCAACGTTCGCCTGCGAATGGAGGCGGCGGCGCATTCGTTCGACTCCGGGAAAGATGTCGGGAACGAGCACGACTGAGATCGGCATCTGAACCTGTGCGAGCATGAAGCTGCCGACCTCCCAGTTGCCGAGATGTGCCGTGAGCAGCAGGACGCCCTTGCCATGCTGACGCGCCTCGACGATTCGCGAGAACCCGACGACACTCTCGACGAGCCGCGCCGATTCGCGAGGCGGACGGCTCGCAAAGTGAAGGAAGTCGAGCCACGCCGCGAAGTGATTGCTGAGCATGGCGTCTGCGATCTCCCGAACGACGCCCGACTCCGGCGGTCTCTCCAGAATGATCGAGAGGTTCTGGCGGACGGCGACGAGGTACTTGGCGCGCGATCGAAAGTATCCTCGTCCCAACCAGCGGGCGACCCGGCGCGCGAGCCGCCGCGGCACGTAACGCGCGACGAACAGGACCATCGGAAACCAGATGTACGAGGTGGCCGAGCCGACCGCGCGCACGACCCGATTGCGGCTGGCCATTTTTTTCTGCATCGGAACGGTATGCTAGCCGCGATTTCTCAGAGGCGTTCCATGAGAGCAGTCGGGGTTTCGGCCGCCGCGGTCCCGTCGCCACCCCGCGGCAAGGAATCTTTCGGCCCGGAGCGAAAACGGTACAGGGCGTTGGACTGGTGAGTCGCGGGAACCGGGAGTCGGAGTCTCGGTCCGGAGCTCTCCTGTGGGCGCTCCTTCCCTACGGCGTGTTTCTCTTGCTCGCGGCGATCTCCTGGGGGCGGTGGATCGAACCATATGTCGACTCCGGGCGGGAGCTCATGGTCCCGCTGCGGCTGGCCCGAGGCGAACGCCTCTACCGAGACGTGCGCTTCTACCACGGGCCCCTCGCGCCCTACCTGGCTGCGGGCCTGGAAAAAGTCTGCGCCCGTTCGCTCGCGGCTCGGATCGCAC
>DATDNV010000016.1:0-5934 GCA_036518075.1 Thermoanaerobaculia bacterium | reverse complement strand
GTTAGAAAAGTTAATTGGTCCGCTCAGCGGCCGGTTCAGATGATTTCCTCCGCACGCGCGCGAGAACTCTGTTCGTCGTCACCCGTCGTCCTCAGACTGGGGCGCAGTTCTGGGAGTCGGCGGCGTTGCCCGGCGGCGGCCCTGTCCGAGGGCAAATGTCCAGGCGTGCACCCGGCCGACCCGGCACTGTGCCCGAGCGACCGGAGCGGCGGCCGGATCGGTCGGTGCGCGGCCGGCCGCCGCGTGCCGCCAAGGGGCAATGCCGACGACTTCGGCCGTGCGCTTGCCGTTTTGGTTCGAGTGTTACGGTTAACTAGGCCTCGGAGACCTTCGCCGTCAATTCCGTAAGGCCCCGAATTCGGTCGGCGACGCCGACGTGCTCGTCTTTCCGGTCGAGCAGAAGAGCTTGAAGTCCGGCAGCGCGGGCGCCCTCGAAGTCTTCAATGAGCGAGTCTCCGACGTGAAGCGCTTCTGCCGGCGCGACGCCGACTCGGGCACAAGCGCGCCGGAAGATTTCCGGATCGGGCTTTCCAATCTCCTCGATCGCGGAGACGACGACCGCATCGAAGTGTCGGGACAGCCCGAGATCCTCGAGCAGGCGCGGCAGGTGAGAATCCCAATTGGAGACGACGCCCGTGAGCAAGCCGCGTTGGCGGAGACGCTCGAGCGTTGGGCCGACGTCGTCGAAGATCGCCCAGGATCTGGCGCTTCGGAAGTGGGATGCCAGCCGGGCAAAAGCGTCGTCCGAAACCGTGCCTCCGTCGAGCGCGGCTCGCACTCGATTCAGCACCGACTTCCAGAACTCGGTCTCACCGCGGACGCCTCCGTACCGATCCGTCTTGCCTTGACTGCGGATCGCTTTCCACGCGCTCTCGAGCGCGCGGGCGAGAGCCTCATCGGAAAACGCGCAGCCATCGGCGGAGAACTCTCGTGCATAGACGTGCTGCACGGGAGGATTCGGGAAGACCAGAGTCGCCCCGGCGTCGAAAAAGACGGCGCGAATCAAAATGAGTTCAACGTTCGAAGTTCAAAGTGCGAAGCTTCGGCTCAGCATCCTCTCGCGCCGGAACGCCTGGAGTAGAGGGATCGGCCTTGAACCCGACTAGTTGAGCGCGTTTTCCCTCATCACTCCGTCCAGGGCTCGGTTCAAGGCATCGAGACAGCGGCTCGCGGCGTTCAGCGCGCGCTCCCGGTCCTCGTCGGTCCCGGCCACTCGTCCCAGCGCCTCTCGCTCCACCTGCCGGTGCCAAACGTCCGCCTTCTCATGGACGGAGAAGAATTGCACCGCCTCCGCATCGGTGATCCCGTAGAAGGACGCGAGGCCCTCGCGCTTGGTTTTCGAGATTTCGGGAATCTGAGACTCGTACGCGTACAGCGCGGCAAGTCCTTCGGCGACCGACCCGGATCGAGTCACCTGCGAGAACTCGCGGATCGCGTCCCCGACCTCGGGTGTGCGAGCGCGAACGGCGAGGTCCGACTCGCCGGCGCCCATCGCCGCGGCAAAGCGGCGCCAGAGGGCCGGATGATTCTGCTCGCCCCGCTCCTCCTCGACCAGGTTCTCCAGGAGCTCCTGTCGCAATACCGCGTCTTCGCAGCCAGAATGAACGCCCGAGACGTACCGGGGGAAGGCCGCGACATGCGGGTAATAGGAGATCGCGTATTCCTTGATGTTCTCGCGCGTCAATCGTCCCTCGGTCCACATCACGTAAAACGGGTGCTTCAGGAGATGCTTCTCCGCCACCAGACGATCCAGAGCCTCGAGAAACTCATTCGACGTCATCGCTCCCCCCTCGCAAGTCCAAGGTCTAAGGTTTAAGGTCCAAAGTTCAGAGTCCCGAATTTTCGACCTTGGACCTTCAACTTTAGACTTTTTTACGGCATCACCTGCCCGCCATCGACGACGATGGCCTGGCCGGTGACCGACTTGGCCTCCAGTGACGCAAGGTAGGCGGCGATCCCGGCGATCTCCTCGGGGTCGAGCACGCGGCCCAGAGGAGCCATCTTCGCGGCCGCCTGCCGCCCGTCCTGCTCCGTCTTCCCGGTAAGCTTCCCGATTCTTCGAAACCCATCCCGCGCCATGTCGGTCTCGACCCATCCGGGGCAGATCGCGTTGACCGTGATCTGCCGCGGCGCGAGCTCAAGCGCGAGCGCGCGTGTCAGGCCGATCACCCCGTGCTTGGAGGCGCAGTAGGCGCCGAGATTGGCGACGCCAAACCGCCCCAGGACCGAAGACATGTTGATGATTCGGCTCCCGGGAGGCATGAACGGCGCGGCCTCCCGCGTGACGCGGAAGACCGCCGTCAGATTCGTCGCGATGATCGCGTCCCAGCGCGAGTCGTCCGGATCGTCGAGCGGCGTCGGACCGCCCAGTCCCGCATTGTTGACCAGGATGTCGATGCGCCCCCACTTGGAGACGACCCCGGCAATGGCATTGGACACGGAGACCGCGAGCGTGACGTCGCAGCCGATCGCGACCGCCTGCCCGCCGCGCCGTTCGATGTCGGAGGCGATCGTTTGAGAAGCCGCCTCGTCTCGAGCCGCCAGGGCAACCCGCGCGCCTTCGGCGGCGAAGCGCCTCGCGACCGCTTCGCCGATGCCCCGCGATGCGCCGGTGACGAACGCCACCTTCCCCGACAGGCGCGCCGCCAGCGAGATCCCCCGGTGGAGGACGGGAGTGGTGTCGTCGGTGCTCGGGCGGCTCACGGCGTCTCCGGCTGCCGCCTACCGGCCCGCCGGGCTGCCATGCACGGCGATGCCCTGGTCAATCCATTCCGGAGGAACCATGCCCCCATTTTAACGAACGGAGCGGCGGTTCGGTAAGCTCGGATCGCTCTCGCGCGTCTCACGCTGGAAGAGCGTCCACTCGATCGAGCAGGATTCGCAGAAACGCTCGCCGGGTTCGATCGGCCTCAGACACCCCTCGCTCGCGCAGGTCCAGGGAGCCCGTTCTTGGTCCATTCCGTTCATGCTTTTCTCCCTTTCTCGCGGACGCTCGGCGGGGCCAACAGGTAAGCAAGCAACTGCCGCTCGCAGCGGTCCCGATAGACGGCGAACGTTGTTTCCGGATCGCTCTCCGTCAACCATTGCAACATCAATCCGTCGAAGATCGCGCGCACGGTCGAGGCCGCTTCTCCCGCGTCCCGCACGAGGAACTTCCCGCGCCGCATCCCCTCGGTCACGATTCCCTGATCGATCTCTCGGCATCCCGAGTAGAACCGCTCGCCGATCGAACGGAAGGATTCTCTCCGCGCCGCGAGGCCGCAAAAGTCGACGTAAGCGCGAAAGAACGCACGATTCTTCGACGGCGACGGAAAGATCAGGGCGACCAGAGCCCGCACCTTCTCCTCCGGATCCGAGACCGCGTCGACCGCCTGCCGCATCCGCTCGTGAATCGAGTCGATGAGCCAGCCGAAGAGCTGTCGAAAGAGATCTTCCTTGGACTCGAAGTAGTAGAGGGTGACGCCTTTGGACACGCCTGCCCGGTCCGCGATGTCCTCCAGAGTGACTTCCGAGAAGCCCTTCTCGGCGACCTCGCGAAAGGCCGCCTTGAGCAGAACCAGCCGTCTTTCCGCTTCCGAAGTAGCCGGTATCCTAGCCATGTGAGATGTAGGCGTTGTCCGGCGAGTCAGATTCAGATCCGTTCGTTACTTAAGTGTTTTTCATCTCGACGCCCCCCGTTCGAACCCGGGACGGGCTCATAGCCAGGAGCTCGATGCGCATTCATCTGCTCTATTTCGCCTCGTTCCGAGACATCGTCGGCCGCGATGAGGAGACTCGCGAGCTGGCGGATGGCACGAGCGTCCGGACTCTCTGGCAGATGCTTTCGCGCGAGGTCCCGAAGTTCGCATCCTTCCCGAACATGCCTCCGGCCGCCGTCAACCGAGAATACGCGCGCGCGGAGACCGTGCTCAGCGATGGCGACGAGGTCGCGTTCCTGCCGCCCGTGGCGGGAGGCTAGAAAAGACAGTGCGAAGTTCGAAGTTCGATGTACAAAATTGTAGGTAGAGAGCCGATTCGAACTTTGAACTGAGAACTTCGCACTTCGCACTCTTCTCATGTACCTGACTATTCAACCCATCGATGTCGCGAAAATGCTTCTCGAAGCCCGCGCTTCCGACGGCGCTCTCTGTCTCTTCCTCGGCGTGGTGCGCAATGAGAACGAAGGCAGGGCAACGGTGTCGATCGAATACCAGGCCTATGGGGCGATGGCCGAGCTGGAAATGGAACGCGTCGCCGATGGGCTGCGGCGTGACTTCCCCACGGTGTCCGTCTCGATGCAGCATCGCGTCGGACGACTCTCCGTCGGCGAAGTCTCCGTCGCGATCGTTGCCGTCGCTCCGCACCGCGCGGAAGCATTCACCGCGTGCCGCGCCGGAATCGACCGAATCAAGACGACCGTCCCGATCTGGAAACGGGAATTCCATACCGACGGTACGTCGGACTGGGTCGATCCGACGAAAGAATCGGAGCACCGGGTTTGATAGCATGTCTGTTTCTTAAGTCTCGGAGGTTCTCGACATGAGCACTCAATCCCCCGCTACCCGCGATTGGACGAGCGCCGAGCTCGACCACCCGGTCATTCAGTACCGCGCCGATAACGGAATCGCGGTCATCGAGATGGATGATCCGCCCGCGAATACCTACACGTACGCGATGATGCGGCAGCTCGACGACGCCGTGCTTCGCGCTCGATTCGACGACGGCGTGCACGTGGTGATCCTGCGCGGAAAAGGCGAGCGCTTCTTCTCCGCCGGAGCGAATATCGGAATGCTCAACGCGGTCACGCCGGGCTTCAAGTACTTCTTCTGTCTTCACGCGAACGAGACGCTCCTGCGGCTCGAACACACCCCGAAGCTCGTGATCGCGGCGCTCAACGGTCACACCGTCGGCGGCGGGCTCGAAATCGCCATGGCCTGCGACCTGCGCATCGCTCGCAAGGACGCCGGCAAGATCGGGCTGCCCGAGGTCACGCTCGGCGTCCTGCCGGGCACCGGAGGGACGACGAGGCTCGGCAAGCTCGTCGGCAAGTCCAAGGCGATCGAGCTCATGGTCGTCGGCAACACCTTTTCCTTCGAGGAGGCCCTGGAGCTGGGCCTCGTCAACCAGGTCATCGGCGCGACATCCGAGGAGTGGTGGGAACAGGTCATGGACTACGCGCGCCAGTTCGTCCCGCCAAACAAGGCGTCGAAGGCGGTCGGCCGGATCAAGAGGGCGGTCCAGACCGGCTGGGATCTTCCGGTCGAGTCCGCGCTCGCGGTCGAGCGAGAGCTCCAGCAACTTCTCTTTCAGAGCGACGACGCGAAAGAAGGCATCGCCGCGAACCAGGAGAAGCGGGTGCCGAAGTTCAAAGGAAAGTAGCTCTCAGCTCACAGCTCTCAGCTTTCAGCCGGGCACGAAGCTCTGGCTTTCTGGCTGACAGCTGAAAGCTGATAGCTGAAGGCTCATGTCGACCGAAGTCAAACCCTCTCTCAAGCTCCAAACCGACCTCTTCATCGGCGGAAAGTTCGTTCCGTCCGCCTCCGGGAAGAGGTTCACGACGACCAACCCGGCGACCGCGCAGCCGATCGCGGAGGTCGCGGAGGGTGGCGCGGCCGATCTCGACCAGGCGGTCGCGGCCGCGCGGCAGGCCTTCGAGTCGGGACCCTGGTCCGCGATGAAGCCGCGCCAGCGCGGACGGATCTTGATGAAGGCGGCCGAGCTCCTTCTCTCGCGCGCCGACGCGTTCGGACAGGTCGAGACCATGGACAACGGAAAGCCGATCTTCGAGTCGGCGAAGATCGACATGCCGGCCGCGGCGGAGTGTCTCTCCTATTTCGGAGAGTCCGCGGACAAGCTCTACGGCGAAACCCATCCCGGTCGTCCCGACGCGATGCTCCTGACGCTGCGGGAGCCCGTGGGCGTGGTCGGAGCGATCACTCCCTGGAACTTTCCGCT
>DATDNV010000015.1:0-3833 GCA_036518075.1 Thermoanaerobaculia bacterium | reverse complement strand
GCGTGGCGGGCGAGACCGGCGGCCGGCTGCTCACGGCCGCGATCCTGTGCACGATCCTGGGCGCCATGAACGCCCTGGTGCTGGCCGGTCCCCGCGCCTACTTCCAGATGGCGCGGGACGGCCTTCTCTTCCGGCGGTTCGGCCACGTCCACCCGCGGTGGCGCACGCCGTCCGACGCGATCCTGCTGCAGGGGATCTGGTCGAGCCTGCTCGTCGTCTTCATCGGCGGCTTTTCGCAGCTCTTCACGTACGTGATCTTCGGAGGCTGGATCTTCTATGGTCTCGCGGTCCTCGGGGTCATCGCGCTGCGCCGAAAGGAGCCCGCGCTCTTGCGACCCTACCGCGTTCCCGGCTATCCGCTGGTGCCGCTCCTCTTCGCCGCAGGAGCGGTCTTTCTGGTCGTCAACACTCTGGTGACCACGCCGCGCGAGTCATCCATCGGCCTCGCCTTCATAGCGCTCGGGATCCCGTTGTTCGCGGTGTGGAGGAGGACGCGGAAGTGATACGGGAGCGAGCAGCAAGGAGCAAGGAGCAAGGAGCAAGGAGCAAGGAGCAAGGAGCAAGGAGCAAGGAGCAAGGAGAGAAACGTAAGGCTCTTCACGAAATCTTCATTTTGCCGACACGGCGAGAAGCTTGACGGCGGCTGCGAGTGCCGATATATAGGAGCTCAATGACGCTCTACCGCAACGGCGTGCAGACCTGCATGTGTTGTTGTCCCTCCCGTTGCGGGAAAGGAGCGGCCGGAGCCTAACCTCGAGAGACAAACACAAAGGTTCCCAACGTTCAAACAGACCCGCAGCGGCGCCGCCGGTGCGGGTTTTTTGTTTCCCGCGCCGCCGTCGCCCGAGGGTCGGGAGGCAGAGACATGGTTCCCGAACAGCCGATCGCCGTTTTCTACGAGCACCCGCACTGGTTTGAGCCGCTCTTCGCGAAGCTCGAAGAACGGGAGATCCCGCACGTGCGGGTCGACGCTTCGCGCCACCTCTTCGACCCGTCGCGCGCGGAGCAGAGTTATTCGCTGGTGTTCAACCGCATGAGCCCGTCCGCGTGGAAGCGCGGCAACGGCGGGGCGATCTTTGCCACCCGAGACTACCTGGCGCATCTGGAGAGCCGCGACGTTCCGGTCTTCAACGGCTCGCGGTGTTTCGCTCTCGAGACGAGCAAGGCGCTCCAGGTTTCGCTGCTGGAGAAGCTGCGGCTGCCCGTTCCCCGGACCCGCGCGGTCAACCATGTCTCGCAGCTTCCGCGGGCCGCCGACGACCTCGTCTTCCCGGTCGTGGTCAAGCCCAACATCGGCGGCAGTGGCGCCGGGATCGTGCGCTTCGACGGACTGCTCGAGCTCGTCGCGGCCATCGGCGCCGGCCAGATCGCTCCGGGACTCGACGGAACACTTCTCCTCCAGGAATACCACCCGCCTCGCGGTTCATCGATCGTGCGAGTCGAGACTCTCGAAGGCCGCTACCTCTACGGCATCCGGATTCACCTGGGCGAAGGTTCCGGCTTCGATCTCTGCCCCGCCGATGTCTGCAAGACCGTCGACGGGGAGGACCTGATCAGCGCGGCCTGCCCCGTCGGCGCAGCCAAGCAGGGGCTGACCGTCGAGGCGTACACGCCGCCGCCCGAGATCGTCCGAGAGGTGGAGCGAATCGCTCGAGCGGCTGATCTCGACGTCGGCGGGATCGAGTATCTCGAGAGCGCGCGCGACGGCCGTGTCTACTTCTACGACGTCAACGCCCTCTCCAATTTCGTGGCAGACCCGGTCCGCGTCCTCGGGTTCGACCCGATGGACCGATTGGTCGACGCGCTCCTCGATCGAGCCGAGGCGCCTCAGCCGGCGGCGGCGGCCGCGGGAGGGAGGCGGCCATGACTCTCCGGTTCGGTTACTGGCTTCCCGTTTTCGGAGGATGGCTCCGCAACGTCGAAGACGAGCGCATGCCGGCCACGTGGGACTACGTCCGCGATCTCGCGGTCCGAAGCGAGCGCATCGGCTTCGACCTGACGCTGGTGGCGGAGCTCAACTTGAACGACATCAAGGGACCGGACGCGCCGGCTCTCGACGCCTGGTCCACCGCGGCGGCGCTCGCGGCGGTCACTCGCCGCCTCGAGCTCATGGTTGCCGTGCGCCCGACTTTTCACCACCCGGCGTTCTTCGCCAAACAGGCTGCCAACATCGATCGGATCAGCGGCGGACGGCTGTCCGTGAACGTCGTCTCCTCATGGTGGAAAGATGAGTCGACACAGCATGGCATTGCTTTCGACGAGCATGACCGGCGCTACGACCGCACGCGCGAGTGGCTGGACGTCGTCAAAGGGATGTGGTCCGAACCCCGCTTCTCGTACTCGGGAAATCTCTATCGCATCGACGGGGCGATCCTCGAGCCGAAACCGGCACGCGTTCCCTGGCCCACGATCTATGCGGGAGGCGAGTCGGAGGCCGCCAAGAACCTGATCGCTCGAGACTGCGATGCCTATGTCATGCACGGAGATTCTCCGGAGCGCGTCGCGGAGAAGATTGCCGACATGAGCGAGCGTCGGCGCTTGCTGGCGCCCGGCGCGCCACCGCTTCTCTTTGGCGTGTCCGGTTTCGTCGTCTGCCGCAACACGCGTGAGGCCGCGCTCCGCGAAGTCGCCCGAATCACCGACGTGCGGGCCTCGGCCCGCGGCTATTCCAACTACGAGCAGTGGCTGTCCGGAACTCGGCTCGAGCAGCGCGTCTCTCTCGAGGACTATTCAGTTTCCAACCGCGGGCTGCGCTCCGGTCTCATCGGAACGCCGGAGAGGGTCGCCGAGGAGCTTCACGCGTTCGAGAGAGCCGGGGTCGGACTCACGCTCCTTCAGTTCTCTCCTCAGGCGGAGGAGATGGAGCGCTTTGCAAACGAGGTGATTCCGCTGCTGCGGTCCGAACGCAAGGAAGGCGTGGCATGAGGCCGAGGAGCAAGGAGCAAGGAGTACGAAATCCTCGCCGATCATTCTTGGCATTGGTCTCTGTTCGCGACGTCCTGCGGGTTGAGCTAGGCTGCGACTTTTGGCGGTCGATCGGAACCGCGCAAGGGAGGGCTCGATGAAAACAGGAACGTTCGTTGCGGCCATGACTCTTCTGGCTTTGCCTCTCGTCGCTGCCGACCTGGGACCCGAAGCCGTCGATCAGGCCTGGTTGAAAGCCGCGAAAGCCAACGACCTGGAAGGACTCGTTGCTTGCTATGCGCCCGACGCGGTCATGTACCCACCCGACATGTTGGTTGCCAAGGGCAAAGACGCGATCCGGGAGGACTACAAAAATCTGCTGGCCGCCATGACCATTCGCGACGCCACGATCACCGACGCTCACTACGAGACCCACGGCGACACGACGATCGCCTGGGGACAGTTCACTCTCGTCCTCGTCCCCAGGGCAGGTGGCGATCCGGTCCAAATGCAAGGCCGCGTCACAGAAGTCATCCGGAAAGTCGGCAACAAGTGGCTCTACGTCATCGACCATGCATCGGTGCCGATGCCGCCGCCACCGCCTCCACAGAAGAAATAGTTCCCGTCGGACTGGGAACGCGCGCGGCGCGGGAAGGACCGCCACGCCGGCACGCTCAGAAGGCGAGGCTGTGCTAGCCTTCGCGCAGTTGTTCCCTTAGTTCTCGGGTCCGCCCGCGCCGGAAGCGGCGAGTGCCCCGGCCATCATTCTCCCCCGGGGTCTGTTTCGGGCGGAGGAGGTGGCGATCATGAATCGCGCCCGGCTCCTCTTCTTGTGGACGGCCCTTGCCATGATCGCGTTCGCTGCGCCCCTGCTTGCCCAAACGACCGGCACCATCAGTGGCTGGGTGCGAGATGAAGAGGGCAAACCT
>DATDNV010000014.1:0-8654 GCA_036518075.1 Thermoanaerobaculia bacterium | reverse complement strand
AGGAACCCCTCGTCTCAGAGGTTTCGGTCGATGAACTTGACGAACTCGCTGCGCGGGAGGGCTCCCAACATCCTGTCGGCCACAGCGCCGTTCTTGAAGAGAATGAAGGTGGGAATCGAGGTCACCTGGTATTTCATCGCGACCTCGGACGACTCGTCCACATTGACTTTGGCGACCTTGAGCTTGCCCTGATATTGGTTGGCCAGGTCATCCACGAGCGGCGCAACCGACCGGCAGGGTCCGCACCACGGCGCCCAAAAATCGACCAGGACTGGCTTGTCGCTCTTCAAAACGTCGCCTTCGAAGCCGGCGTCGGAAACCTGATGCACGTTGCCGTTATCGGACATCTCTACTCCTTCGATCAGCTAAATATATGCACCCATTTTGCCAGGAGATTCAAAATTCTAACCCGGCAACCTGCGAAGCGCTTCGTCCGAGGTCCTTAGTCAGGTTTTCAATCGCCGGGTCGCGGGCCGCGGACCAGGGACTGAGCAGCAGGGACTAGAGACTGACCATCCCTAATGTTCATGCGCATGCACTCGTCCCCGAACGTGCGTGAGGCCTTCCCGCAGGAACCAGGGCACCATCAGAAGAGAAAGGGTCGGGTCGAGCCAGCCCGGCGCCCCCAGCAGGCCGCCCGCCATCGCCACGAGCGTCGTCCAGGAATCAAACGAGCAGGCGATCGACTCCTTAGCCTCGGCGGCCAGGCCCTTGCTCTCGAGCTCTCGACTCGTCTTCAGCTTGAAGTAACCGATCAAGGGCATGCCGAAGGAAGCGAAGATGGTCAACAGGAGACCCAGAAGGCTCTTCTCCTGGTGCGCGCGGCCGCCGACGATCTCGAACGTTCCGCGGGCCAGCGTGTAGGTTGCGAGCAGAAGGAACGAGAATCCGATCCAGCGGGCGAGGATCTGGTCTCTCCCGGCGTGATCCTCCTCCTCGTCCGCCAGATGGCGCAGATGCCGCACCGCCAGCAGCGCGGCGCCTCCCTCGATGACGCTCTCGAGACCGAACGCGAGGAGCGCAAGGCTGCCGATCCGGATCGCCTCGAAAAGCGCCAGGCCTCCTTCCCCGAGAACATGGAGGAAGGTCAGTCCGAGCAGCCAGTGCATGCGCCGCCGGAGGTTCCGAGTCCGGTCTCCGTGGCTTCCTGCCGCCGCGCTCGCCGGAGTCTGAATCAACGGGCCATTCTACGCAGCCGAGCGCCCCGCCGCTTCGCCTCAGAGGTCGGGAAATCATCTGGCGAGGACAAACCGGAATAGAATGCCTCCCTTCGGGGGTTCGGCGCAAAGATGCTCTCTCGACTGAGGACCGTAAGACTGGCGCACCTGGCGCTCGGCCTGGCGTGTCTTCTGGCCGTAACGGGATCGGTCGGCCTGCATCCGGAGCCGGACGGAGCGGCCGAAAACAGCGCTGTCAGCCTCAGCGGCATCTGGAAGGTTCCGCAGCCTTCAGGAGCATCGAGCCACGGATGCCTCGCTTGCCTCGCTCACCGGTCCGTTCCTTTCACCCGCCTGGCCGGAGTGGTGCTGGCGCCCGTGGCATGCGTCGGCACCCTCTCGCTCCTCCCGACACCACACCTTTCGGTTCGCGCGTCTGCCCCTCACGAAGGCAGGGCTCCCCCGATTTCCTCCTGACCGCGCGGCGGCGCATGCCGCGCCGCCGAGAACCTCGTTCGAGCGAGGTTGGGAGGAAACTTGAAGACTCGAAAAATATTCACGCTTTCGGTGATCGGGCTGGCGGGTATCGCGCTCGCCGCGATCGCGCAGGAGCCGACGCCGCCTCCCGAGCCGTCGCCGACTCCGCCTCCGGCGCCCGCACCGGCTCCCCCGGACGGAGCGGCTTCGCAGGCGTCCAACTACTTCAACCCGTCGATCTCGGTGATCGGAAACTTCCTCGGCGTCGTCGGGCACAATCCCATCGAGAACCTGCCCAACGCGAGCCTGCGCGAGTCGGAGCTGGGACTCCAGGCGGTCGTCGATCCGTACGCCCGCGCCGACTTTTTCATCTCCTTCGGCGAGAGCGGCGTCGAGGTCGAGGAAGGTTACGTGACCTTCACCTCGCTGCCATGGCAGCTGCTCGCCAAGCTCGGCCGGATGCGGGTTTCCTTCGGCAAGATCAACACGCTTCACCTCCATGTCCTCCCCTGGCCCGACGAGCCGCTTCCGGTCGTGAACCTTCTGGGCGGCGAAGAGGGATGGGTGGGAACGGGAGCCTCTCTGGGACGCATCATCCCTTTGCCCGGGGACATCTTCTCGGAGCTGACCGGTCAGGTCTTTCGAGGCGACTCGGATGGCCTCTTCGTCGCTCATTCCCATAGCGACATCGCCTACAACTTCCATTACCGGGTCTTCGCGGATCTGTCCGAGACCACCAATCTCGATTTCGGCCTGTCCTACGGCGCCGGGCCCAACGCCACGTCGACCGACGAAATGCGGAGATGGACCAAGCTCCAGGCTGTCGATGTCACGCTGCGCTGGAAGCCCCTCCGGCAAGGCAACTACCGATCGGCGTCGCTTCGCGCCGAGGTCATGCGCAGCCAGCGCGACATGCCGGAAGACGTCGGCGGCGGGCAAACCTCGCTTGGCTGGTTCGTTTCCGGCGAGTATCAGCTTGCCAAGCGCTGGTTTCTTGGGGCGCGGGTCGAGCAGTCCGAGCACGCCGACGAGTCATCCAAGCGCGATAGCGGAGGGGCGCTCCTTCTGACCTTCTGGCCGAGCGAGTTTTCCCAGGTGCGTACCGAGCTTCGCCGCCGCAGCTACGCCGGAGGAACGTCCGTCAATCCCGGCGACCGATTCGTCGCCAATGAAATTCTCTTCCAGGTTCAGTTCGCCATCGGCGCCCACGGCGCCCATCCTTTTTGAGGTAACGATGAAACAGAAATGGCTGCTCGCTCTCGCTACATTGATTTTCGCCGCCCATCCCGCGGATGCCAAGGTCCGGGTCGTGACCACCCTCCAGGACCTGGCATCGATGGCCGACTCCATCGGCGGCGACCGCGTGGAGACCTTCGCCCTCGCCAAGGGCTATCAGGATCCGCATTTCGTCGATGCAAAGCCCTCTTTCATTCTGAAGCTCAGCAACGCCGACCTTCTCATCGTCGCCGGGCTCGAGCTCGAGATCGGATATCTGCCCCCTTTGATCGACCAGTCCCGGAACGCCAAAATCCACCCTGGCTCCGCCGGCTATCTCGATGCTTCGGTCGGCTGCGACATCCTCCAGCGGCCGACACAGCAAGTCACTCGCGCCATGGGAGACGTGCATCCCTACGGAAATCCACATTACTGGACAGATCCTGACAACGGACACGTCATCGCGCGCGCCATCGCGGCGAAGCTCGCGGAGCTCGACCCGGCAGGAAAAGCGGTCTACGACAAGAACCTCGTTCAATTCGAGGCGAAGCTCAAGGACAAGGAGAAGGAGTGGGACGCGAAGATGGCGCCGTACGCCGGCGCGAAGATCGTGACCTTCCACGACTCCTGGCCAAACTTCGCCAAGCGCTTCAAGCTCGACGTCGTCGGCCACGTCGAGCCCAAGCCGGGCATTCCTCCATCTCCGACGCACACCCTCGACATCATCAACTTGATCCAGGCGCAGAAGATCGGAGTGATCCTCGTCGAGCCTTACTTCGACTTGAAGACCCCCAACTACATTTCGAGCAAGACGGGGGCGGTGGTCCTCGTCTTCTATCCCTCGGTCGGCGGCGTGCCGGAGATCAAGGACTATTTCTCCCTCTTCGACCATGACATCGACGCGTTCGTCAACGCAATGAAAGGGAAGAAGTGAGCATCTTTCAAATACTGTTGCCCGCGTTCGTCGCCGCTCTCATCTTGACCGGCATGCTCGCCTACCTGGGTGTTCATGTCGTGGAGCGCGGAGTGATCTTCGTCGACCTCTCGCTCGCGCAGATCGCTGCTCTGGGTACGACCATCGGGGTTTTGAGCGGGCACGACATGCATTCGACCGGCGCTTATCTCTACTCGCTCGGTTTCACGTTTCTGGGTGCCGCGGTCTTCGCGTTCTCGCGCGTTCACCGAAAGACCCGAATCCCGCAGGAAGCGATCATCGGCATCGCTTACGCCGTCGCCGCCGCCGCGGCGATCCTCGCGATGTCGAAGGTCACCGGAGAGACCGAGCACCTCAAGGAAATGCTCGTTGGAAATATCCTCTCCGTATCCTGGGCCGAGCTCGGGCGCACCGCGCTGCTCTTCTTCGTCATCGGCGCCTTCCACGTCGTGCTGCGCAAGAAATTCTTTCTGATTTCTCTCGATGAGGAAGAGGCGGAACGCCAGGGGCTGTCGGTTCGATTCTGGGACTTCCTTTTCTACGCTTCCTTCGGGTTCGTCGTGACTTCGTCGGTCGCCATCGGTGGCGTGCTCCTGGTCTTTTCCTACCTGATCGTCCCCGCGGTGTGTGCGATGCTCTTTGCAGAGAGGTTGTCGACTCGCCTGGCGATCGGATGGAGCCTCGGGGCGCTCGTCTCGGCCGCCGGAATCTACCTCTCCTTCGCTTGGGACCTGCCGACCGGGGCGACCATCGCGACGTCGCTGGGCGCAGCGCTGGTCGTACTCTCGGCGATCCGCTGGATCCGGCTTCGGGGAAGCGCTACGACTTCCTAGATGGCACCCGCGGCAACAATATACATATTGTTGCTGGCTCCCTGCGAGCGCCGACCTCTCAGAACCCGTCGCCCGGGCGGCGGCTTCGCGAAACCATTCCCATCGTGGGCTTCGCCATGGTCTTGGGCGGCCCGAAACCGAGAGGAATGGGGCGCGGCCGAACCGGGAACGGCTTCTGGTGGTGAAAGAAGAGGAACCGGCGGTGGAATGGAGAATAGCCGCCGTAGCCGGAACCGTAGGCCCAGTCGTATCCATATCCGCCCATGTCGTCGGTGTAGACCCCCGGCGGGTATTGACCCGGACTGGCCTCGGAGACATAAACGGGCGCCTCGTGTCCCTCGCCCGATAGACCGATGTCGACGGCCGACGTGCGCTTGAGATACGCGATGACCGAGTCGCTCACGCCCGCGCTCTCGAGGCGCCGCAGGTCCTCCTGATTGAGCACTTTCGGGACCTCTCTCGCGTGGGTCTTCAGGTAGGTGATGAGGAGCGGCTCCGCGACTCCCCCTTTGCTCATCCGCGAGAGCTCGTCGAGCACCGCGGTCCGGCTCGCGCCGAACTGGCGGCGCGCGGCCGGCGGAGCCGCCTCACGCTCGATCCGAACGTCGTTGCCGGTTCCTCGGATCACGAGGTGTCCCTGAGCGGGGGCCGCAGCGGGAGAGGAGGTGTCGGCCGTGTCCGCGCCGCACGGAACAGCGAGGGCGACCACTCCGACCACGAGAGACGCGCGGACGAGCAGCGAGCTGTTCACTTTTTTGCCTCCGCTGCAATCATAGTCCCGCGCGCGCCGGTTGCGGAGGTTTCATCGCGGCTTTAGGAGGGTGTTCGGACCTCTCCTCCCGCCGCCCGCTGTCCTCTTTGGGTGAAGTATTCCCGGGTGGCCTCGATGTCCCGTCCGATTTGCTCGGTGAGAGCCATGACGGAGGAAAACTTGCGTTCCTCGCGGAGGCGAACGAAGAAGAAGAGGCGGACCTTTTCACCGTAGACATCGGATGAGAAATCGAGGACATACGTTTCGATCGTCGTCGCGTAGTCCTCGTACACGGTCGGCCGGCTGCCGATGTTGGTCACACAGTCGAAGCGGCGGCCGAAGGAGCAGATCTCGATCTGGGTCACATAGACCCCGTCGGCCGGATAGAGCTCGTTTTCCGGGGCGAGGTTGATGGTCGGATACCCGATCTTTCGGCCCACCCGATCTCCCCTGGAAACGATGCCGTCCAGCTCGTATTCGCGGCCGAGCATTGCGTTGGCCGCGGCCATCCCGCCCCTTCCGATCTCGCGGCGAATCCGCGATGACGAGATCGGCTCCCCCTCGTAGGAGACCTCGTCGATTCCGGCGGCGACGAATCCGCACTCCGGGCCCAGCCGCCGCAGAAGAGCCAGGTCCCCGCGTTTGCCGCGGCCGAAGGCGAAGTGATGGCCGATGTAGAGCTCGGAGGCGCCCAGCCGGTCTCTCAGGAGACTGCGGACGAATTCTTCGGGTTCGGTCAGCGAGAAGTCCCGCGTGAACGGGATCACCAGCAGCAGGTCGATGCCGATCGCTTCGAGCGTTTCCTCCTTCTGGCGAAGAGTCTGGATCCGCTTGGGCGCGTGATCCGGCTTCAGGATCGCCATCGGGTGCGGATCGAACGTGATCGCGACGGCCGGGCGCGAGACCTCGCGCGCCCGCGCGACGACCGCCTCGAGGATCTTGCGGTGGCCCCGATGCACGCCGTCGAAATTCCCGATCGTGACGATCCCGCCCCGGGGAAGGTCGGAGGCTCGAAGAGGATCCCGGATGACGTGCATGGAGAAAGGTGACGGCTGTCAGTGACCCGCGATCGGCAAGCGTTTTCTCATGTCATCCCGAGTGAAGCGAGGGAACAGGCCGCGGCAGTCGCCCCGCGACCAGGCGGCCGGAAATTTTCTAAGCCAGAGCCGAGCGCGACCCTCCGGGGCCCCCCGGTTAGAAAAGTTAATTGGCCCGCGTAAGCGGCCGGTTCAGATGTCTCCTCGTCGCTGCGCTCCTCGGAATGACAGAAGAGCGGGGGCTCCTCGGAATGACAGAACAAACGATCAATCGCCATCTCTGTCTGAAGATCTATACGATCGTTCCCACCAGGTCGTAGTCGTGCGCTTCCGTGATGCGCACGGAGACGATCTCGCCCGGCATCACATCGCGGCCTCCCGTGTCGTTGATCAGGAGTCGTCCGTCGATCTCGGGCGCCTGAGAGCGCAGGCGGCCCTCGAGAAGGTCGTCGCTCTCATCGCACGCCCCTTCGACGAGGGCCTCCATGATTCGACCCCGGAGCGCCCGGCTCTTCCGGCGCGCGATCGGCTGCTGGAGCGACATCAGGAACGACTGCCGGCGCTGCTTCTCCTCCAGCGGGACCGGGTCGCCGAGCGGCTCGGAGGCGGATGCCGGCTCCGGCGAATAGGTAAAAACGCCGAGGTTGTCGAACTCGGCGTTGCGAACGAACTCGCAGAGCTCGCCGAACTCGGCCTCCCCCTCGCCCGGAAAGCCGACGATGAACGTCGTGCGGATCGCGATGTCGGGCACGAGCTCGCGCATGCGCCCGATCATCCGCTCGTAGGACGCGGCGTCGCCGCCCCGGCGCATCGACGACAGGATCGGCCGGGAAACGTGCTGGAGCGGAATGTCGACGTACGGAAGGAAGCGCGGCTCGCGCGCCATCACGTGGAGCACCGAGTCGTGCAGCGTCCTGGGGTAGGCGTACAGGAACCGGATCCAGGCGAACGGCGTTTCGGCGAGCAGCCGCTCGACGAGGCGAGCGAGGCCTTCGCGGCCGAGTCCGAGGTCCTCGCCGTAGCGAGTCGTGTCCTGGGAGATCAGAACGAGCTCGGACACGCCCTGCGCGGCGATCGCGTTCGCTTCCGCGACGAGCGACTCGATCGTGCGGCTTCGCTGGAGCCCGCGCATCTGGGGGATCGTGCAGAACGTGCAGGGATTGTTGCAGCCCTCTCCGACCTTGAGGTATGCGTATCCCCGGCGCCGCGAGAGGATGCGCGGCGCGCTCTCATCGTAGAGACGCGTCGCGAGAGGCTTGTCCGTGAATCGCGGCAGCGACGGAAGACCCTCCACCGCCGCGGGCGCCGCTTCGAGCTCGTCGAGACCGATGAAGGCGTCGACCTCCGGAATCTCGGCGGCGAGCTCCCGCCCGTACTTCTGCACCATGCATCCGGCGACGACGACGCGGTCGATCTCACCCCGCTCCTTGCGGGCGACCTGCTGAAGGATCGCGTCGACCGACTCTTCCTTCGCGCGGTCGATGAACCCGCACGTGTTGATCACGACGACGCGCGCCTGTGCGTCCGGCACGATCGCGTGTCCCGCCCGCGACAGATGCCCGAGCATCACCTCGGTGTCCACCAGGTTCTTGGGGCAGCCAAGCGAGACGATGCCGACAGCCGACTTCGTGCTCACGGATAGATCCTGTACAACATCCGGGGATAAGGGATCGTTTCGCGCAGGTGCGGCACTCCGCTGATCCACGCCACGACGCGCTCGAGCCCCATCCCGAAGCCGGCGTGCGGAAACGTTCCGTACTTGCGCAGGTCCAGATACCACTGGAAGGCCTCGATCGGGAGATCGTGCTGCTGGATCCTCTGGAGCAGCAGGTCGTGGTCGTGAATCCGCTGCGAGCCGCCGATGATCTCGCCATAGCCCTCGGGCGCGATCATGTCGAGCCCGAGCACGACCTCCGGGTCTTTCGGGTCGGGCTGCATGTAGAAGGCCTTGATCGAAACGGGATAGCGCGTGATCATGATCGGGCGATCGAAGTCGGAAGCCAGCGCGCCCTCCTCGTCCCCCCCGAAATCGTCGCCGAACTTCACGTCGAACCCCTTCTTCTTGAGGATCTCGACCGCGTCCCGGTAGTTGAAACGCGGAAACGGCGGCTGCACGCTCTCGAGCTTCGACGTGTCGCGCTCGAGGCGCTTCAAATCCTCCCGGCAGCGGTCGAGCACCCGCCCCACGATCTCGACGACGAACTCCTCGGCGAGAGCCATCAGGCCGTCGATCTCCATGAACGCAACCTC
>DATDNV010000013.1:0-5047 GCA_036518075.1 Thermoanaerobaculia bacterium | reverse complement strand
CGGCGAGCAGGGCCCGCGCCGCGAGGCCGTGCTTCTGAACGTGGCCGTCGCTTTGACGGTCGAGGGCCGCGCTCGGAACATCTCGGAGGGCTACGCGCAGTCGCAAGCGGCGATCGACGAGGGGCGAGCCCGATCTCGGTTCGAAGACTTGAAGGTGCGCAGCCGGGACGCCGCCGGAGCCGCGTCGTGACGTCGGGAGTTCTGGACCGCATTCTCACGGACAAGAGGAAGCGGCTCGACCGCGGAGAGTTCGTCCCGCTGCCGAATGCATCCGGGAGCGCTTCGGATGGAGCCCGGTTCGTCGCTTCGCTGCGCGAGCCAGGCGTTCGCATCATCGCCGAGATCAAGCATCGCTCTCCTTCCGCGGGCGAGATCCTGTCGGGAGCGGAAGGCAAGGTGGAGACCGTCGCGCTGGAGTACCGGCGGGGGCACGCGGCGGCCATATCGGTCGTCACGGAGCAGGATCACTTCGGCGGGAAACCGGAGTGGCTGCCGCGCGCCCGGCGCATATCGGGTCTGCCCGTTCTGATGAAGGACTTCATCGTCTCCGAACGACAGCTCGACTTCGCGGTCTCATTGGGCGCGGACGCCGTTCTTCTTCTTGCCAATGCGCTCTCGGACTCCGATCTGGCCTCCCTTTCGCGCGCCGCTCGAGCGCGTGGGATCGCCGTCGTTGCGGAAGCACACGACGACCGTGAGGTGAAGCGCGCTGCCGCGATCGAGCCCGACGTTCTGGGAGTCAACGCGCGCGATCTTTCCACCTTCGCGACCGACCTCTCGCGTCTGGAGTCGCTGGTGCGCTCGATTCCAAACGGGCCCCTCCGGCTCGCGGAGAGCGGCATCACGGGCCGCTCGGACATCGAGAAGCTCCGTTCCGCGGGCTTCGAGGCTTTTCTGGTCGGAGAGTCGCTCTTGCGCTCGGAGGATCGGGAACAGCTGCTCCGGGAGCTTCAGGCATGACCCGAATCAAGATCTGCGGGCTGACCCGGCCTGCCGACGTGCGCCTCGCCTGCGAGCTCGGCGCTTCTTACGTGGGGTTCGTCTTTGCGGCGGACTCTCCCCGGCGAGTCGACATCTCCGTCGCCCGGCAGCTCTCGGAAGCGGTCCCGGCCGGCGTCCAGCGCGTGGGCGTCTTCGTCGACGAGAGTTATCCGGAGATCGCGCGCGCCGTGGCGGAAGCCGGGCTCGACCTCGTGCAGGTGCATCGTCTTCTGCGAGATGAGGATCTCGAGAAGATTTCGGTTCCCATTCTGACGGTCGCTCGAGTCGTCGGCGGCGCCGCAGCGGTGCCTCCGCCGGATCTTCTCTCTCGCTGCCAGGCGATTCTCTTCGACACGGCCGGGCGGGATCGACAGGGAGGCACGGGCCGGCGCTTCGACTGGGGCGTCGTCGCCGGCCGCAAGCTGCCGCTCCCGTTGTTTCTCGGGGGCGGCCTCGATTCCAGCAGCGTCGAGGCCGCGATCCGGCAAGTTCGTCCCTTTGCGGTCGACGTCTCCTCGGGCGTCGAGAGCGAACCCGGCATGAAGGACACGGCGCGAATGACCGACTTCTTTCAGGCCGTCAGGCAAACGGATGCGCACGCGGGCTAGCCGGAGCGGATACTTCGGCCCATACGGCGGGCGATTCGCTCCCGAGACGCTCATGGCGCCGCTCGAGGAGCTGGAGAAGGCGTTCGCACGCTGGCGCCGGGACCGGCGTTTCCGGGCGGAGCTCGCGGATCTTCTGAAGAACTATGCGGGGCGCCCGACTCCTTTGACCCAAGCGCCGCGTCTGACTCGCGAAGCGGGCGGCGCGAGGATCGTCCTGAAGCGCGAAGACCTGCTCCATACGGGAGCGCACAAGTTGAACAACTCGCTCGGGCAGGTTCTGCTCGCGCGCCGGATGGGCAAGTCGCGGATCATCGCCGAAACGGGCGCGGGCCAGCACGGAGTCGCGACGGCGGCCGCGGCGGCCGCGGTCGGCTTGCCGTGCCGCGTGTACATGGGTTCGGTCGACATGGAGCGGCAAGCGCCCAACGTCTCGCGCATGCGGCTGATGGGAGCCGAGGTCGCGCCGGTCGATTCCGGGTCGCGGACGCTCAAGGACGCCATCAGCGAGGCGATGCGCGACTGGAGCGAAAACGTGGCGACGACCCACTACGTGCTGGGCTCCGCGCTGGGTCCGCATCCTTATCCGGCCATCGTGCGCGAGTTTCAGTCGGTCATCGGGCGCGAGGCCCGCGCGCAGTTTCGCCGTCTCGCGGGACGCGACCCGCACGCTGCCGTAGCCTGCGTGGGAGGAGGCTCCAATTCGATCGGTCTCTTCTCCGCCTATCTCGGTTCTCGCACCCGCCTCTACGGCGTCGAAGCGGGTGGCCGCGGCAGCGGACCGGGAGAGCACGCGGCCCGGTTCTCCGGCGGCTCCGTGGGGGTCCTTCATGGAACCCGAACGATGCTGCTGCAAGACGCGGCCGGACAGATCCTGCCCACCCATTCGGTCTCGGCGGGTCTCGACTATCCCGCAGTCGGGCCGGAGCACGCGAACCTGAGAGACCAGGGCCGCGTCCGATATACCCAGGTCTCCGATCGCGAGGCGCTGGAAGCCTTCGAGACGTTGTCGCGGACGGAAGGAATCATTCCTGCGCTCGAAAGCGCGCACGCGGTGGCTTACGCGATGTCGCTCGCGAAAAAGATGGGAAAAGGGAAATGGATCCTCGTGAATCTGTCGGGGAGGGGAGACAAGGATCTGGACGAGTACCTGAGAGTGACGAGTGACAAGTGACAAGTGACAAGAAGAGATTGGCTCCTCGGCTCGTCACTCGTCACTCATCACTTGTCACTTCCTCCCGAATCGCCGCGGTCTTCCATCAAGCGCGAGCTGAACGCCGCGCCGCTTTCATCGCCTATCTGACGGCCGGGGATCCGACGCCGGACGCGACGGTCGCGCTCGCGGCGACGCTCGAGCGGGCCGGCGCGGACATCCTCGAACTGGGCGTTCCGTTCTCCGACCCGATCGCCGACGGCCCGGTGCTTCAACGCGCGGCGGATCGGGCGCTGGCCGGTGGCACCAGCCTCGAAACCGTCTTCGGGATCGCGCGAAGGATCCGTGAAGAGACCCGATTGGCGCTGGTTCTCTTCACCTACCTCAATCCGCTGCTGCGCCGTGGAAGCGGAATCGCCAGCGAAGTCGAAAGAGCCGGTTTTGACGGAGTCCTGGTGACTGACCTGCCGCCCGAGGAGGCCGGGGAATTCCAGCCCGGCCTTCGAAAAGCCGGCCTCGACACGATCTTTCTGGTGTCGCCAACATCGCCTCCGTCTCGGATGGCCGAGGCGGCGCGGCTCTCCAGCGGCTTTCTCTACGTTGTTTCCAGACCCGGAACGACAGGCGCCCGGCAGACCCTTCCCCGAGACATCGCGCGGACGGTGTCTCGAGCCCGACGTGCGGCCAAAGGTCTGCCGATCGCGATCGGATTCGGGATCTCCACTCCCGAGGCGGCCCGCTCCGCGGCGAGGCTGGCGGATGGTGTCGTCGTCGGCTCTGCCCTCGTTCGAGCCGCCGAATTGGGAGGCCCCGATTCCGAACGGGCGGTCGAGACGTTCGCAAGGCCCCTCGCCGCCGCTTGCCGACGATCCTGACATACGGTCTCCGGGCGGCGGGCCGGCAGGTCCCGTAGACTGGGGTCCGAGCGTCGTGGGAACCGAAGGCAACTACCTCAAGCTTCTCAAGAGAGCCGACCTTCCACCGGAAACCCTCGAACGGCTCCTGGCGGACCGTTCGGCGAGGCGCTACCACGCGGTTCGCCTCGCGCTCGCCGCTCATCCGCGGACCCCCCGGCGCGAAGCCCTTTCGCTCGTCGCTACCTTGTTCTGGAGGGACTTGGCTCACCTCTCCGCCGACGTTCGGGTCCATCCGGAGGTCAGGCGCGCGGCAGACCGGGACCTGCTTCGCCGGCTTCCGGAGATGGCTCTCGCCGAGCGCGTGGACCTGGCCAAGACGGTGGGCCGCGGGACCCTGATCATGCTGCGCTTCGACCCGGATCCCAACGTGCTGGCCTCGGTCCTGGAGAATCGGTTCGCAACGGAGCCGGACATCGTCCAGGCCGCCGTGCACGCCGGCCCCCCGGTCCTCGAGATCATCTCCGCGCATCCCCGCTGGAGCCTCCGACCCTCGGTCCGGAGTGCCTTGCTGCGTAATCGAAAGCTTCCCCGGGCGCTGGCGCTCTCCCTTCTGACTCGCGCCTCGCGAGAAGACCTCCGGGGCCTTTGCGAAGCGCCGGGGGTCTCGGACCTGATCAAGGCGTGCGCGGAAAGAGTTCTTGCGCAACGGGACGAGCAGGTCTAGCATTAATTTTCCCGATCCTCGGGAACAAGAAGAAGAATGACCGATTCGCCCAGTCTCTCTTTTGGCGAGGAATTGCGCCGCGAGAGGCTCATCCGCGAGATCTCTCTGGAGGAAATTTCTCAGGCGACGAAGATTTCTGTCCGGTTGTTGAGAGCGCTCGAGGAGAGTGACCTGAAAAGGCTCCCCGCGCCGACCTTCACCCGCGGATTCATCCGCGCCTACGCACGCCATCTCGGCATCGATCCCGAGGAAAAAGTCAACGCCTATCTCTCCGACCTCGCGGAGAAACCTCTCGACGCGCCGTCGAGCAAGAAAGCGAGACCGCGGTCCCGCTTTTTGCGCGGCCGCCGCGCGACCGCCGGCACGATCGTCGGAGTCGTCACGACGGTGCTGCTCCTTCTCGGATTGATCGCGAGCCCGGAGCGGAGGATGAAGCCGGCTCGCGAACGGCGAGTCGCACCGCGCGCTGCGCCGGTCGCGTTCAAGAACGTCGCCGCGTCGAGCGAGTCGACTCCGCCCCAGGTCGTCCCGGCGCCGGCCGCGGCCGTAATCCCGGAGCCGGCCGCCAACAGCAACGGATCGTCGATCACGCTGACGCTCGAGTTCGAGCAGGATTCCTGGGCAAAGATCGATGCGGACGGCGAGACAGTTCTGCAGGGCCTGGTGCGCCAGGGAGAGCTGCGGCGATTTCAGGCTCGCGACGGCTTTCGCCTGACCCTCGGAAACG
>DATDNV010000012.1:0-7540 GCA_036518075.1 Thermoanaerobaculia bacterium | reverse complement strand
GACCGATCCGGAATTTCCTCCGCTCGCGGCGCACCGGCAGGCTCTTCTGGGCGAATCGGTCAGTTTCGAGGTCGAGTGGAGCGGCCGCACGTTCGCTTCGCACGTCGAGCCTCTGCGCAACCCGGACCGGACGATCAAGGGCGTCATCGGGGTCGCCCTGGATATCACCCGTCGAAAACGGGCGGAAGCCGAGATTCGCCGCTCGCTCTCTCTCCTGCATGCGACTCTCGACTCCGCCGCCGACGGAATCCTGGTCGCCGACGAAAAGGGTCAGATCACCGACTTCAACAAGAGCTTCATCGAGCTCTGGCGCGTTCCCGACCCGGTCGCGGTCGCGCGCAATGGCGGCGAGCTGATGTCGTTTCTCCTCGATCAGGTCAAGGATCCGGGTGGCTTCGCCAAGCGCCTGATGGGCCTTCACGCGCGACCCGAAGCGGCGATCGCGGACACGGTCGAACTGAAAGACGGCCGCCGGTTCGACCGCTTCTCCAAGCCGCAGCGCGTGGACGGCAAGCCCGTCGGCACCGTCTGGAGCTTCCGCGAGCAGCCGCCCGCACGGACCCATTCCTAACCAACCTCGCCGTCTCGCTCCAGGCGTAGCTCGGGGTTAGCATCTTCACGGGAGGAGTGTCGTCACGATGAGCGCGGGAATTGCGGGGCAGAAGCGCCCGATGTCGGGCGGTTTTCTCGCGATCATTCTGTTCAAGTACTTCAAGGCAGTCGTGTTCGCGCTTTTCGGAGCCGCGGCCCTTCACCTCTCCCGCCTGGCGGGGGGGGATTCGCTGGCGGAGCTCGCGCGTTTCTTTCGGGTCTCGCCCGAGCGAGAGATCATCCAGCAGGTCGCCTCGTTCGTTCAGCGAATCACCCCCGGACAGGCAATCGGCATCGGCGTCGTCTCGATCTTCGTCGCGCTCGTCTTCGGGACCGAGGCGACGCTTCTGTCGTTTCGCGTCTGGTGGTCGACCTATTTCACTCTCGTGCTGACGGCGTGCGGCATTCCTCTGGAGGTCTACGAGATTCTTCAGCGGCCCGAAGGGGTGAGGCGCTATCTCCTGCTCGCGGTCAACGCCGCGATCCTGGTGTACCTCTGGAAAAGACGTAATGAATTCCGGGACGATTTCGAAGGAGCCGTCTCGGAGGGGAAGCGCGAAGCGAGCCAGGCCTCGACCTCTTCGGGGTGATATCCGAACGGCCCAGGCTTTCCCTTGTAGGCGATGACGCCCTTCTCATCGACGATGTAGAAGCGCTCGGGCCACCCCGCGTAGGCGGCGTTCGCCGGGTTCTCGATGGGATCGACGGCCATCGGAATCTCGTAATGGAAACGCTGGACGAAGTCGTTGGCGATCGCGACGCGCTCATCGGTGGTCCTCGGCTGCTTGTAGCAGACGTTGTCGCGATCCTTCGCGTTGGACTCCATCTGCCACTCGTCCTCGGGGTGCGCTTCCTTGATGTAGAGCGTCAAGAACCGGACGCGATCACCGTACTTGCGGTACATCGCTTGCACGCGCTCGACCGAGCGCCGGAACGGCGGTCAAGTGAAACTGCCGAAAACGAGAACGACAGGCTTCTCACCCAGAACGCTTCCGAGGGGCATGGGGGTGCGGCCGTCGAGCGCCACCAGCGAGACGTTCGGAGCGCGGTCGCCCGGGCGCAGTTTCCCCTCCTGGCGCTGGTCATAGCGCAGCATGCCGATGACGTTGCGCGGCCCGATCCGCGCCACGACGAATGCGGCGCCTCCGAGCGCCAGAGCCAGTACGACGAGCAGGATCTTTTTCAGCACGCGCCACCTCGCCTTCCGGACCGCGTCGCTAGAGCTTCAACAGACACCATTCCTCCGACCACGGCAGCCGCGACATCTGCAGCGAGGGCTTGGCTCCGCCCTGGACGGCGAATCCATCGCTGAAGTTGACCCCGAATCCGTTCTCGGGATCGTACAGGCCGGGCTCGACGGAAAAGATCATGCCGGCCTGCAGCATCGTGTAGTCGCCCAACGCGAGATACGGCGGCTGATGTCCCTCCATGCCCATTCCGTGCGCCGGCCGGTGGTAGATGTACTTGGCCATCCCTTCCTGGACCTGGTGCTGGAGGATCTGATAGGCGACGGTCGAGCAGGCGACGCCTTCCCGCGAGAGCTCCTTCTGCATGACGCAACAGTCGCGAGAAACCGTCCAGACTTTTTTTTGATGATCCGTCCAGGGAGCCAGCAAGAAGGCCCGGTACAGCTCGCCGCCACAGCCCCCGATCGCGGCGCCTCCCGAGATTTGCAGGGCCTGTCCCTTTTGAATGCGATTGTGGTGAAACTGATTGGGATGCGGGTAGGCCGTCCCGCGGCCCACGCGCACACTCACGTCCATCTCGATGCCGACCGCCGTATGCGGCGCGCCGTCTCTCTTGATGTTCTTCATCAAGAGGTTCGTTCCAAACTCCGTTGCCGCCATGCCCAGCTCATAGTCGGTGAGATCCGTCCCCTTCTCCAGCAGAAGGTCGCGCGCGAACGCGTGCGTCTCGTCGAAAACGCGGTAGGCGCGCCGCCAGAGAGCCAGCTCCTCGGACGTCTTGACCATCCGCATGCGCTCGCAGCGGTCGGCGACCGACTCAAACTTCGTCTCTTTCAGAAAGACCTTCGCCGCTGTCTGTTGCAGCCGCGAAGAGGGTTCTCGGTCGATCGCGATCCGCTTACCCTCATACCCTCTCTTCTTCAAGTTCCGGAGCACCCACTCCTGAAGATCGACGGTCCGGCCCTGTTGCACCTTTCCTTCATTGGGAAACCCGCCTTCCGCGTGCTGGAAGTCGAAGTAGTACTCGTTTTCCGTCGACCACCAGCTCTTGACCAAGTCCCGGTCGAGGCCGGGGTGAAACCAGATCGCCGCCAACCGATCGGCGGGCAGAAAAACCGAGAACGGACGCTCGGTCGTCGTAAAGAAAAGGCCGGTGAAATAGATGATGTTCCAGGGATCCGAGAGCCACGCGCCGGCGAACCCCTCTTCGTTCAAGTGGGCCTGAAGCGCTTTGGTTCGGTTCTGGTGCCATTCCAATGGCAGCCGGTCGAAGGTCGCCGGCTCCAGACCATCCTTCGAGTCGAGAAAGAGCGGAGAGGATCTGGATCCCGTCACCGGAGGCGGTTCTGCGAACGATCGGGCTGCCAGAACGCCCCCGACCGCCGCCGCCCCGGAGCTCGCGAAGAATCGGCGCCGATTCCACGTCATCGCCCACCTCCCTGGATTCGATTGGAACGGGATCGTAACAGCAATGCTCGGGCGATCAACCCGCGGTGGGCACGTGCGCTCCCAGTTGGAATCCGAAACCGTTGGCGACCAGAAGCAGTGTGAGCGCGACCATGACGACCGTCGTCACCCAGGCGACCAGGTTGAAAAAAGGGCTGTTGGTCTGATCTCCCATGAGCGATTTCTTGTTGACGAGCAGCAGCATGAAGATCAGAACCGGGGGAAGCGCGATTCCGTTGGCAACCTGCGATACGAACATCGTCTGAATCAACGGGAACCGGGGAAGCAGAACGACCGCGGCGCCGAGGGCGATCATCGCCGTATAGATTCCATAAAAGGCTTTCGCCTCCGACCATTTCTTGTCGACGCCGGCTTCCCAGCCGAACGCCTCGCAGACGTAATACACGGTCGAGAGCGGAAGAATCGCCGCCGCAAAGAGGGATGCGTTCAGGAGACCGAGGGCGAAAAGTTCGGAAGCGTAGCGTCCAGCGAGCGGCTCGAGCGAGCGGGCCGCGCTGGCTGCGTCGGTGATCGCGACGCCGTGGGTGAACAGGGTCACCGCGCAAGCCACGATGATGAAGAACGCGACGATGTCGGTCACGACGCAGCCGACGATGACGTCCCAACGGGAGATCCAGTACCGATCCTTCCGGATGCCTTTCTCGACGACGCTCGATTGAAGGTAGAACTGCATCCACGGAGCGATCGTCGTTCCCACCAGGCCAATCAGCATTCCAACGTAACCGGCGTCGAAACGGATCTTCGAAGGAACAATCGTGTCCCGAAGCACTTCATGCCATGCCGGCTTCGCGAGAAAAGCGGAAATCGGGTAAACGAAGTAGAAGACGCAGGCGATCAGGAAGATTCGCTCGACGGAGCGGTAGGTTCCGCGAACGACAAGGGCCCAGATCGCCGCGGCCGCGAGAGGCACCGAGATGAATTTCGATACGCCGAACAGCTCGAGGCTCGCTGCCACGCCCGCGAATTCGGAAACCGTATTGCCGTAGTTCGCGATGAGGAGCGAGATCATGAGGTAGAAGGTGAGCTTGACCCCGAAGTTTTCGCGTATCAGGTCGGCCAGACCTTTGCCGGTGACGGCGCCCATGCGCGCCGCCATCTCCTGGACGACGATGAGCGCGATCGTGATCGGAACGAGCGTCCAGAGAAGCGTCGAGCCGAACTGCGCTCCGGCGAGCGAGTAGGTCGTGATCCCGCCGGCGTCGTTGTCGACGTTCGCGGTGATGATCCCCGGGCCGATCACCGCGAGGAACAGGATCACGTTGCGCAAGCGGAGGCCCCGGCGCGCTTGCCGGCCGCTTCTTAGAGCTGCAACTTCTTCTTCCATGCGAGTGGAAAGACTTCCGTCAAGATGTCGTCCACGGTGATCATGCCCAGAAGGACTCGGTCTGCGTCCACGACCGGAACTGCGGCGAGGTTGTACTTTTCGATGACTTCGGCCACTTCGGAAGGGGAATCCTCGGGGCGCACGCTGATCGTCCAGGGCGCCATGACGTCGACCAGCCGATCCGTGTCCTTGCCCAGGAACAGGCGCCGCATGTTGACCAGGCCCGCGAGGCGCCGCTTCTCGTCGACCACGTAGAACTGGTAGAGGAACTCGACGTTACCCGCGACTTCTCGCAGCCGGCGAAAGGCCTCCGCCACCGTGATGGTGCCCGGAAACGTGATCACTTCCGTCGTCATGAGGCTGCCGGCCGTATCTTCCTGGTGTCCCATCAGGCTCGAAACGGTGCGGGCATCTTCCGGCTGCATTCGAGCCAGGAGGTTCTCGGCGTCCTCGGAAGGCAGCTCCGAGAGCACGTCCGCAGCCGCATCGGGTGCCATCGTCTCGAGAACGTCGGCCGCCTTTTCCGGATCGCTCTGCTCCGTGAGCAGCTCCTCCTGAATCCTTGGATCTTCGACCTCGGAAAGAACCCGCGCGGCCGTGGACACTTCGAGGGCTTCGAACAGGGGCTGTCGGGACGCGGCCGGGAGGTCTTCCAGGATCTCCGCCAGGTCCGCCGGGTGCAGCCGCAGAATCGATTTTTGGGAAAGTGCCAGGCGAAGCCCGGCGCGGTCGGCCACCGTCGGAACCACGTATTTCCAGCCAATGAGTTGTTCGGACTTCAAGTACCGCGCCTTCGGGTCGATCGCGCGGACCGTTGCGTCGATCGCGCGCTCCCAGCCCATCCGGCGCACCAGCCCGCGCGTCCCCACGTCGATGTGCGCCAGTACCATCTTGCCTTCCGGCAATACGATGAGAGAAAGATCGTTCACCCGCTCGACCTTCGCGCCCGAAACATCGACCACCTGCTTGTCGAGCAGAGCCTCTCTCAAAAGGATTTGAGTCTCGTCCTGGCGGCGGCCCGGGCGAAGCTCGGAGAGCCGGGCGGATAGAACGACGGGATCCGCCGTCCAGGACCGAACTTGGTTCCCCGATGCGATCAGAAGGATCTCGGACTGGCCGGTCGGCCGAATGAAGACCTGCTGGATCGCCGGGTAGGGCTCCCCTAAGCGGATCGAAAGGTCTGCGAGCTTTCCGATCGAATGACCGTCGGAGTCGACGATCGAGCGGTCCAACAGATCCGAGAAGTAGAGAAATACTCCTCCCGGACCCGGCGTCAGATCGCGTGAACCCGACGTTTCCGAAGCCATCGCCAGAGTGTTGGCGATTCAGCTCCCCTGTTCAACCTTTTTTTGGAGAGGAACGGCGAAGGTCTAAGGCCGCGGGCTTCCATCCTTGGACCGCGCGGTCGTCGCGGGGCTTCCCAGAAGCCTCTCGCGATACCGAGCCACCGGAACAGGCCCCATCTCCATCATCCCGTCCATGAACTCCCGGAGCCGAAAAGCTTCCCCTCGCTCGCGCCGCACATCGTCGTAGAGTCCGCGCACTTGTCGATATCCGAGATAGTAGGTCGTGATCTGGATGGGAGAGGAGATGGCCCGGGTCCACATGTTTGAGGCGAACTGATCGTCCTGGAGCGCCTCTTCCTTGACGAAGCGAATGACCTCCTCGCGCGTCATCGAGCCGGAATGGACGCGGATGTCCACGATCGCCCGAGCCGTGTTCTCGAGCTGCTTCTTCAAGTGGGCGAGCCGGTCCAGTGGACCTCCCCAACCGGAGTCGAGCATCAGCCGCTCGCAAAACGTGCCCCAACCCTCCACGTAGACGCCGTCGGGGAACAGCGCGCGAACCTTGCGCGGATGGCGCGCCGCGAACTTGAGCTGGAGATAGTGTCCGGGGAGGATCTCGTGCGGCGTGATCATCACGTTGAAATGGTGATTGAAATCGCGAAAGAAGGCGTCCCGCGCTTCGGGACTGGCGGAATCGGGAGGAGTCGGCAGGAACCAGAGCGTCTTGCTCTCGGGCGAGTAGGGGCCCGCCGCATACACTCCTCCCACGCTCTGGCCGACGAAGAAGCCGGGCGATCGGTCGACGAAGAGAGTCAGGGGGTCCGGAAGAGTCACGATCGCATGTTCCCGAAGATAGGCGTCGAGATCGCCGACGAGCTTGCGATAGTCGGCGACGAACTCGTCGACCGATTTGGCGCGATCCTCCGCGACCCGGGTGAACAGCCGACGCAGAAGCGCGTCATCGGAGGACGGAGGCTCCTCTTCGAAGAACTGTTTCCAGACCGACCGCCCGTACGCGGCCGCCTCGACCTTTTTCGCCGCCAGGTCCTTCTCGGCCTGGGCACGGATCGACTGCGGATCCTCGACAATGCCGGTGTCGAGACGAAACGCCTGCGGATACAGGCTTCCGAGACGAGGCGAGCCGCGCGCCTTCGCTGCTAGCGCGTCGAGCTCCGATGCGAAGCGGTCGGTTTCCTCCGCGGCCTTTCGCGCGACCTCACGCGCGTTCGCACCCGCATCGCCGGGATACAGGCTCGGAAAACCGCTGCGATAAAACTCCGAGGTCGCCCGCGCCTGAGAGGCGGCGAGGCGGGTCAGCTCCGGCGAGATGCGGTTCCGATCGCCCTGCGCCAGCGCTTCGCGCGCCTGAGCCACCAGCCGCGGCAACTGCGCCGCACGGCTCCGGGCGTTCGCGAGACGCTCCGCCAGAGGACGGTCGTCGCGCACCAGCAGGAAGACCGTCGCGTTCCCCAGGATTCCGGTCCAGAAGAGAGGATCGAGCCTGGGTCGATCGAGCGTCTCGAAGGCAAAAATCTCTTGATCGACGTGGCGCGCCAAGAGCTCCAGATCCAGACGATCTTCGGGCGAGAGTCCGCCGGCGTGAACGAGCGAGGCAATTTCGTCACGCGTCCGGCGATTCTGTGACAACCACCGGGCCCGGGCGTCTGCGGAGAAGTCCTCGAGCT
>DATDNV010000011.1:0-17399 GCA_036518075.1 Thermoanaerobaculia bacterium | reverse complement strand
CCCTTCGAATCGGTGACGGCGACGTCGAGGTCCATGACTCGCACCTCGACCGACTCGCGGAAGCCTGGCAGCGCGGGAACCTGAGGTGGGGCTTGCTCCTGGGCTTGTCCGAGGGCGACCACCGACGACAGAGAAAGAATTAGCCCGAAGAATCGTCTCATTGCTTTCACCACCTTACAGCCGGAACGCGCCAGCCGGCCCAACGATTCCGAACTTAGGAAGTTTTGACCTTGAGGGGCCCCAGGTGGAGGAAGTCGAAGACCATCCGAACCTCGTGAACGATCTCTTCGGTCCAGAGGGGGTCGACCGATTCGGAGTGGACCGCCCCCAGCGCGCAGCTGGGAACGGCGGCGCGAGCGGTTCGGACCAGCGATGCCGCGTCGCTCGGGTCGGACCCGTCATCGGCGACGACCGCCTGAAAATCGAGCGGCAACCCCCAGCTTTCCGCACGGCCGATTCCGAGCGCGGGCCGGTAGGCTTCCACCGCCGCGGCGCGGAAGCTTCCGTCCGAAAACTCCAGGTCGCGGAGAATCTCGAGCAGGTCCGAATAGCAGACGGTGTGGAGGAGACCGAGCGTGTAGCCGCGTTCGCGCGTGATTCCGTACCGCTCCGCGTAGCGTCCCGCGGCGACGGCCGCCGCCACGCTGGCCCGCCGCAGCGCGTGCTCGGCCGGGTCGTTGTCGGGAACCTTGGGGAAGTCGGAGGAGGAGAGCCGGTCGATGAGCACGGTGATCGCGCGGCCTCCCAGCCGCTCGATCGCGTCCGGAACCGTGCCGACCGAGTTGTCGCGGTCGACGGAGAGCGCATTGGCCAGGATCATCAGATCGAGGGTCAGATAGGGATCGAGCGCCGCGATCGGGATGACCGCGGAGGGATCGACCGGCGATTTCTTCAGGAGCTCCAGGAGGAGATCCGAGGTGTCCTCGTAGACCGGCCGCATCGAGATGTTGCTGTGCGTCAGCTTTCGGACTCGCCCCGCGAACTCATGGAACGCTTTGAAGAGCCGGCGCGCCTCTTCGGGCGCGACAGGTTCGCCGGAGCGGTCGAGGACGTCCCAGAAGCGTTCCTCGATCTCGGGCTTCTCGAAGGAGAGAGTCCAGGGCTCGACCTCGTCCGTCTTGGTGCGCCGCGGGCGGCGGCGCTGGCTGTCGTCGAGCTTCTTGACGCCGTGAAAGGCCAGGGCCTGTCCGCGCAGCGACAGTCCGATGCGCAGGATGGGCTGAACCTGGAAGTCCGGGTCGTATTCGAAGTGACCGTCCTTCCACTCGAACATTTCGAAGAGGAGCCGGCGGGCGAGCTCCTCGACGCGGAGGGAAAGGCCGTCGTGGCTGTCGTGGCCGCCGTCGAGGATCAGCCGGCTCAGATTGACGGAGCTCGTGAAGTTGCGCGCGAGCAGATCGTAGAGGACCGCCGCCGGGAGCGCGCCGCTTCGAAGCAGGTGGACTCCGAGCCGGTGCCGGGGAAGCGACCCCGAGACGTAGATGATCTGGCCGTCTCGCCAGTCGACAATGCGTCGGTCGCGGCCCTGCCAGAGGATCAGCCGGCCGGTCCTCCGGTTCAGCTCCATCCATTGCAGCAGGTCCGCAAGTCCGAAGACTTCCAGCCGGCCGCGGAAATGCTCTGACATTGGGCTTGGAACGTTTATTTTAGTTTCGCCCATCCTTGCCGCCAAGCCCCGAATCGTGGCGACCGGCCCGCCTTTCGGCTTTCATGCCAGAATCGCCATGGTGAAAGTCGAGGAAAAACGGGACCGCCGGGTGGTTCCGGAAGCCACGGGATCGGGCATTCCGATCCGCCCGTACTACGGCGAACCCGCTCCGGGCGGATTCCCGTTCACGCGCGGCATTTCCGAGGAGATGTACCGATCCCGTCTTTGGACGATGAGACAGTACGCGGGCTTCGGCTCCGCCCGCGAATCCAACGAGCGGTATCGCTACCTGCTCGCTCAAGGCCAGACCGGCCTCTCCGTCGCTTTCGACCTTCCCACGCAGATGGGGTACGACTCCGATGATCCTCTGGCGAGGGGAGAAGTCGGAAAGGTCGGCGTCGCGATCGCCACGATCGATGACATGCGGATCCTGACGGAGGGTCTGCCTTTGGATCGGGCTTCCGTGTCGATGACGATCAACTCCACGGCGGCGATCCTGCTCGCTTTGCTCCTGACCGCCTGCCGCGAGAGAGGGATTCCGTGGGAGAAGCTTTCGGGCACCGTGCAGAACGACATCTTGAAGGAATACGTCGCCCGCGGAACTTACATCTTTCCTCCGCGGCCCTCCCTGAAGCTGACGACCGATATCTTCGAGTTCTGCGGCCGCGAAGTCCCGCGATGGAACACGATCTCGATCTCCGGCTATCACATTCGCGAGGCGGGATCGACGGCGGTTCAGGAACTCGCCTTCACGCTTTCCAACGCGATTGCTTACGTCGAGGCGGCGCTGGCTCGGGGGCTCGCGATTGACGACTTCGCCCCGAGGCTGTCCTTCTTCTTCAACGCGCACGCGAACTTCTTCGAAGAAATTGCGAAGTTTCGCGCCGCGAGGAGCCTGTGGGCGAGAATCGTGCGCGACCGTTTCGGAGCGAAGGATCCTCGGTCGCTGCGGCTGCGCTTCCACGTGCAGACCGCGGGTTCGACGCTGACCGCGCAACAGGCCGACGTCAACGTCGTGCGGGTGGCCCTCCAGGCGCTGTCGGCGGTGCTCGGAGGCACGCAGTCCCTGCACACCAACGCGTTCGACGAGGCGCTGGCTCTTCCGACAGAGGACTCGGCGCGTCTGGCTCTGCGAACGCAGCAGGTCATCGCGTTCGAGACCGGTGTCGCGGACGTGGCGGACCCGCTCGGCGGCTCCGCCCTGGTCGAGTCCTGGACCGAAGAGTTGACCGCTCGAGCGTCTGCTCTCATCGACCGGGTCGACGCGCTCGGGGGAGCGGTCGCGGCGATCGAGAGAGGGTTCCTGTCCCGGGAGATCGAAGAGTCGGCCTACGTTTCGCAGCGCGAGCTCGAGCGGAAAGAGCGGCTCGTCGTCGGCGTCAACGCCTTTCGGTCGGAAGCCGACGTCCCGCCGCCCGTTTTGACGGTCGATCCCCAGATCGAGCGAGATCAGGTCGAGAGACTCCGAGCGTTTCGCGCCACGCGCGACTCTCGAGCCGCTCTTGCCGCGCTATCGAAGCTCGAAGCCGATGCGAAAGAGGACCGTAACCTGATGCCTCCGATCCTGGCCGCGGTTGAGGCGGGTGCGACCCTGGGAGAGGTCGTCCGATCGCTCAAAACCGTGTTCGGAGAACACCGCCCCGACGGTTAAGAGGCAGTTAAGTCCCAGAGGTCGAAGCGCTTGGCGGTGTGGAAAAGTTCTTGACGGAAAGGCGTCGAATCGATCGATCGACGACAATTCCAGCCTGATTCTCTAAACAACTGATGGGTTTTGTCTTATCCGTTCGCACAGGAGTCGGTGCAAATCGAACGGGGACCGCGCACTATGGCCGTTTTTCTTCGCTTTCCACAGGCATTTCGACAGGGTTTTCCACCGTGGCTTCGGAAAACTCGGTTCCTGCCCGCATAGGGCTCTTCACGCGCGCGAATCCAGCAGGCTGCTGAAGAATGACTGCGGGCGTCGCGTCAGAGCTTTTGCAATTTGCCGCGTAATTGAGGGTAGCGCCTTCTCTTACTAGCAGGCTCTTGAACATGTCGCTGAGCGCAAAAGCTGCGCCACCGCAACCGGTTGCGGCGGCGCAGGGCCGTCTCCGTCGTTGCCGCTCCTCACCGATGCGCCGAGGCATCGCCTTCGTCGCGGCGCCTTGGATCCGTCCCCGTGACGCTCGCCACTCGACCACCAAAGGCACACCCACGGCATTAGAGAACGCAGGCATCCGCCGGCGTTCACACGCTGCCGCACCCTTCTTCAGCAACCTGCTATGTTTTTTTCTCGGGCGGCTCGAAGCATCGGCGACATCGGGCTTCGTAAACGCCCTGAGCGCCGACGACGACCAGCTCGTCGCTCTCGACCAGCCGCTGCGTATTGTTCGCGGGAGCGCCGCAGCGCACGCAGATTGCCAGTGTCTTGGTGACGTCCTCCGCCACCGCCATGAGCCTGGGGATCGGGCCGAAAGGCGCTCCCCGATAGTCTTTGTCGAGGCCGGCGACGAGGACTCTCTTTCCCTGGTTGGCGAGCCTCTCGCAGGCCTCGACGATGCCCTCGTCGAAGAACTGGGCCTCGTCGATGCCGACGACCTCGGTCCGATGGTCGACTTTTTCGAGCAGATCGCGGCTGTTGGCGACTGAAATCGAGGGCAGCCGCATCTCGCTGTGGGACACGATTTCCGCATCCGAGTAGCGCGAATCGATCACCGGTTTGAAGATCTGGACCCTCTGCTTGGCGATCATCGCCCGGCGGAGCCGCCGGATCAGTTCTTCGCTTTTGCCGGAAAACATGCTGCCGCAGATGACCTCGATCCAGCCGAGGTGCGTTTTCACGAGCGCCATGGGGTGCGGATCTTATCCTTAAGGACGTAGGACGTTTGGATTAGGACTTAAGACTTAGGACGTAGGAGTAGGGAAGTTGCCTGACACTTCGTCCCTACCACCTACGTCCTCTCAGGTAAGTCTTGAGACCCTCGAAATCTTCGAACACCTGATCGGCGGCGGCCAGGATCCATCCGGAGGCCAGTTCCCTAGGCATTCCCAGAACCAGATAGACCGGCTTTCCTAGCCTGTAGGCGACCGTGATCTCGGCTGCGGTACCGCCGCCGCGGGCCGATTCCTCGTCCCAGAGGGCGACGAGGTAGTCGGTCTCTTTCTCGATCCGGTCGAGATCCCAGCCGATGATCTTGCGAACGACGGCCTGGTACCGTGAGGGCGCGTCGAGCTTCCAGGCTCGGAAGCTTCGCCGCTCTTCGTCGGTGAGGTTCTTCTTCTCGTCCGCTGCCGGGTCGTAGACGCGATGGCCGAGCTCGTCGGCGAGGAAAGAAGCGATCAGCCGACGCCAGTTTTTTCCGCCGTCGGCGGCATGCTCGATGGCGCCCGACAGATAGACCCGCGCCGTCACGCGACGCCGATCCGCGGGCAAAGCGAGAGGACCGGGCAGACCTCGCATTGGGGCTTTCGGGCATGGCAGATCTGGCGTCCGTGGAAGATCAGCTGATGGGCCGCGAGAGCCCGCCGGCCGCGGGGAACGATCTCCATCAGGTCGATCTCGACCTTGACCGGGTCGGTCTGCCGCGTAAACCCGAGCCGGCGTGAGAGCCGTCCGATGTGGGTATCGACGACGAAACCCTCGTCCTTTCCAAAGGCGTTGCCGAGAACGACGTTCGCCGTCTTTCTCCCGACTCCGGGCAGCTTGACCAAGGCCTCCATCGTGTCGGGAACGCGGCCGCCGTGCTCCGCGGCGATCGCGGCCCCGGCCCGGCGAAGGCTTCGCGCTTTCGAGTTGAAGAAACCGGTCGTCCGAATCTCCTTTTCCAGAACGCCGGGGGCGGCGCGGGCGTAGTCGGCGGCGGTCTCGTACTTCGCGAAGAGAGACGGCGTCACCATGTTGACGCGTACGTCGGTCGTTTGCGCCGAAAGAATCGTTGCCACCAGGAGCTCCAGCGGATTGGAGAAGTGCAGCGCCGTGCGTGCCTCCGGATATGCGCGGGCGAGGCGGCGAAACACCTTCCTCGCGCGGGCTCGCTTCTCTGGAAGCGTTTCCCGCTTGGATCGCTTCGATCGCCCGGGGGTTCGCGACATCGCTGGCGTGATTCTATTTCGATGCGCCGCGCGCCGTTGAGCGGCGTTGACCCCCGCGGAACGTCGTGATTCACTCCCACTTCCGAGGAAATGCGCATCCGAAGAGCGGCCCTTCTCTGCGTCTTTGCCTTGCTCGCGGGTCCCTCGCCCGCGCGCGCCGTCACGCTGACGGTCCTTCACACCTCCGATCTTCATGGCCACGTCCATCCGACGGACGAAGTGGTGAATCGCGACTTCGGAGAGGGGCTCGCGCGAGTGGCGAGTGCGGTCAAGACCATCCGCGCCGAAGGCCATCCGGTGCTTCTCCTCGATTCCGGGGACACGATTCAGGGAACACCCGCGCAGGCCCTCGTCTTTGGCGAAAAGATCGGCGACGGGAGCGATCCCATCGTTCGCGCAATGAACGCCGTCGGTTATGACGCGATGGCGATCGGAAACCACGAGTTTGACTTCGGCCTGAAGCGGCTCGAAAAATCGCGAACCGCGGCGAAGTTCCCATGGCTGTCCGCCAACATCCTGCGGGGACAGGGAGAGCCTGCCTTTCCGCCCTATGCCATTCGTGAGGTGGAAGGCGTGCGGATCGGCATTCTGGGACTGACGACGAAGAGCGTGCCGGAATGGGAGCATCCCGGCAACGTCGAGGGTCTGCGTTTCACCGATCCGGTGGAGGCGGCCCGACGCTACGTCTCGCTTCTTCGCACGCAGGAACACTGCGATCTGGTCATCGTCATCGCCCATATCGGATTCGAGAAGGATCCCGCCACCGGCGAGGACCGCGGTTCCTCCGACGAGAACCAGGCCTATGCGATTGCCACCGAGGTTTCCGGCATCGATCTACTCCTCACCGGGCACACCCATTCCGACATCGCGCCCCGACAAGTGGGCAAGACCTGGGCTTCGCAGCCCGGCCGCTTCGGAAACGTCCTCACTCGTTTCGATGTCACACTCGAGAAAAAGGCAAACCGGTGGACGGTCGGCTCGATCACGGGCCGAAATCTTCCGATGAAGCCGGTCGCGCCCGATCCCGAGGTGATCGCGGCGATCGAGCCCGAGCACCGCGCGGCCATGACGGCGCTCGCCGAAACGGTGGCCCGGCTCGCCGTTCCGGTGGCCGCCAACGAGGCGCGGGTGAGCGACACCGCCTTGCTCGACTGGCTTCACGCTTTCCAGCGACGCGAGGGAAAGGCGGACGTCTCGTTTGCGTCTCTGCTGCCCGGTTCGCTTCCCGCGTGGCCATCCGGTCCTTTGACCTTGCGCCAGATCTGGGCCTTCTATCCCTACGAGAACCGCCTCGTGACCATTCAAGCAACCGGCAAGCAGATCCGGGGAGCGCTGGAAGTGGCGGCTCGCTGCGTCTCGGGGATCGCGATTCAGGACGGCTCACCCGTCTGGAAGCGAAACCCGCGCGTTTGGGGATACAACTGCGATACCGCCGCGGGAGTCGAGTATGCGATCGACCCGATGCGCCCGGAGGGTCAGCGGCTTCTCTTTCTCAAGCATGAGGGCAAACCGGTTCGCGACGACGAGACGTTCAGGGTGGCGTTGAATTCCTATCGGGCGGCCGGCGGAGGAGGCTACTCGGTCTGGAAAGGATGCCCCCGAATCTCGACGAGCGAATCCTCCCTGCGGGACATGCTCGTCGAGGACGCGCGCAAGAAGGGGGTGGTGGACCCCTCGGCGGACGAGAACTGGTTCCTGGCGCCGACTCTTCCGGAGGGCAAGTTCTCCGTAAACTGACAGCGGGATCGGTGGCCTCAAGGGGCCCACAGATCGAGACGGGCCTTCGGGGTCCTGCCGCCGGACATCTCGCGCGAACTGGGCCGCGGCGGTCGCTGCCAGAGGAATCGAGCGCTCCGGCGATCCGGAGCGGCGGTGCACGTGAGTACGGGTCTGTTTCGGTCCGCGGAATCCGCCGTCGCTAGTTCTCGGATTCGCGCCGCCGGCTCCGCCGGAAAGTCGTCACGCTCGCCTGGCGGCGCGCCGTGGCCTCCGCCTCGCGGCGCGCGGAGTCGACGGTCTGCTGGAGGGACGTGATCAGATGGTCGAGCTCGCGGACGAGCGTGACCGCGCCGCGCTTCTCCGCCTCGTCCCGCGTGTCGAGGAGGCGCTTGCGAAATAGACGCAGGTCATTCCATCGGCCGATGGCATCCTGGATCTTTCTCTCGGTGGCGATCGCCCGGGACATCTCGGGCAGACCGGCCAGCGCCAGATCCTCCGCGAGGTACCGCGCCTTTTTGACGGCGAGCCGATACCGATGAAGCTGGCGATCGGTCGGCGGTTCCGGAAGGGAGCGGAGCTCCCGTTCTGCCCGGCGCCGCTCGCGCTGGAGAAGGTCGAGCGATTCGTCCGGCTTTTCCCGGGTGAGCCGTTTGACTTCGCGTTCGATCCGATGCATCCGCTGGGTGCGCGCGGCGCGGCTCGCTTCCCGCTGGCCGCTGCGCAGGAGCGCGTCCCAGCGCGCTTCGAGACCGGTCGCCACATCCGCGGACAAGAGACCCAGCTCCCGCACGCGGCCGAGAAGCTGCCGATCGACTTCGAGCTGCCGGAGACGAGAAAGGCGGCGAACAACCTCGGTGGAATTCTTCGCGAGCTTTTGACGTCTCAGGGCTTCGGCCGTGGCGGAGACGCGGCGCAGGGTCACCCGCAGATCGTGCAAGCCCTCGGGCTCGCCTTCGCGGAAGTCCTTCTTCGCGCGAAGAAGAGCGCGGCTCTTCTTCTTCCAGATCGGATTGCGGGGAGGCATGGGTCCGCTATTATAAGGATGAAGAGGCTCCTCGCCTTCATGTCGTCTTCACACCGGCTTCAACGCGTATACCGAGAGGCCGAACAGAATCGGGTCGTGAGGAAACTGGCGGCCATCGACATCGGAACCAACAGCATCAAGCTGCTGGTCGCCTCGATCGACGACGAGGGGTCCCTGGAGGTCCTTTCGCGGGAAAAATCCCTGGTCCGGCTGGGAAGCGAAACCCTGTCGACCGGACGGCTGCCTCCGGAGGCGATCGAGGCCGGAGCGTCGACGGTCGAGCAGTTCCTGCGCTCGGTCCAGGCACAGGGGGCGGAGCTCGTCCGCGCCGTGGCGACCTGTGCGGTCCGGGAGGCGTCCAACTCCGCCGAGTTCATCGACGAAGTGCGGCGGCGCACCGGCGTCACCGTCGAGGTCATCTCCGGGGAGGAAGAGGCTCGCCTGATCAATCTCGCGGTCCGGAGCGAGTTTCCGTCTCGCTTTGATCCGCTGTTCATGGTGGACATCGGCGGGGGATCGACCGAATTCGTGATCTCCAACGGTTCGCGCGTTCTTCTGACCGAAAGCCTGCCGCTCGGAGTCGTGCGTCTGGCGGGTCGCCACCTGCGGAGCGACCCCCCCAGCGACCGGGACCGCAAGGCGATGAAGAAGGAGATCCGTAGCGTCGCGAAAAAAGCGGCCCAGGCCGTCCGCAAAACCGGCTTCAAGACCTGCGTGGGTTCGTCCGGAACGATCCAGTCGCTCTCGCTCGTCCATGAGGGGGCGATCCTGGGCCGCGAGGTTCCGCTGGCCGGTCACCGGACTCTCACCCGGCAAGGGTTGAAGAAGGTCAACCGCCTCTTCCGCAAGACCTCGGAGAAGGAAAAGCTGCGGATCGCCGGGCTCGACCCGCGGCGCCGGGACATCGCGGTTCCGGGCGGAGTGATGCTGGCCTGGATCCTCAAGCGGACCGGCGCGGAATCGATCGTGGTCGGCGAGCGGGGCCTTCGCGAAGGGATCCTGCTCGATCATATCGGGCGCAGCGGGCAGAAGCGGGACGTCGACAGGGACGTCCGCGCGCGGAGCGTGGATCGGCTGCTTCGGCGGGGCAACGCCGAGGTGCTGCATGCCGCGCACGTCGCGCGCCTCGCGCTGGAAATCTTCGACCACACCCATTCGCTCCATCAGCTCACGGCGACCGAGCGCGAATGGCTTCAGTACGGCGCGCTCCTCCACGACATCGGCTGCTACGTCGGCTACTCGCGCCATCAGCGCCACTCCTACTATCTGATCACCCACGGCGATCTGCCGGGATTCTCCGCCGACGAGGTCGAGGTCATCGCGTCGCTCGCCCGCTACCACAAGGGTGGCGGTCCCAAGGCCCGGCACGAGAACTGGCAGAGGCTCAATCCGTACCTGCGACCGGTCGTCGAGAAGCTCGCGGCGGTCCTTCGCATCGCGGACGGGCTCGATCGCAGCCATCGGCAGCTCGTGACCGAAGTGTCCTGCCGGGTCCGGCCGCGGCGGGTGGACCTGGAAGTCACTGCCCGCGCGGATTGCGAGGCCGAGCTCGACGCGGCGCGGCGCAAAGCCGATCTGTTCGAGCGGGTGTTCGATCGCCGCACGGTGTTCCGCGCGATTCCAGCGGAGCGGGAAGAAGAGACGCAGAGAGACCTCGAGATGATCTCGGCCGAGGCGCTCTGGAGTTAGCTGTGATTCCTCAGGACCTTGTTCCACTCGGATCCGCTGCTCCGGTCCGGCCTCCCTCGTCGCCACGCTCGGGCCATGCCTTTAGAGGCGCTCTGGGGTTAGGAGAAAAATTGTGAAAGAGCACTTTTCCGAACAGCTGGAAGAGCTTCGGCGGCATCTCATCCTGATGGGAGGGGAGGTCGAGCGCCAGATCCACCGCGCGGTGGAGGCCCTGATCGAGATGGACGTTCAGAAGGCGCGCGCCGTGATCGATTCGGACGCCGAGATCAACCGGATGGAGATGGTCGTCGAAGACATGGCGGTCCATCTGCTCGCGCTGCAGCAGCCGGTGGCCGTCGATCTGCGCTTCCTGGTCGGAGTCCTGAAGATCAACAGCGATCTCGAGCGGATCGGCGACCACGCCGTGAACATCGCGGAAGGCGCCGAGCGCCTCGCCGGGCAAAAACCGTTCCGGCCGTTCATCGACATCCCCTACATGGCCGACGTGGCGATGTCGATGCTCAAACAATCGCTCGACGCTTTCGTAAACCGGGACGCGGAGCTGGCCAAGCGAGTCATCAAGAAGGACGACCTCCTGGATGAGAAGAACGTCTCGATCATCCGGGAGCTGCTGACCTACATGGCGGAGTATCCGAACCTGATCACGTACTGCATCGACCTCATCTCCGTATCCAAGAATCTCGAGCGGGTGGGCGACCTCGCCACCAACATTTGTGAGGACACGATCTTCATCGCCGAGGCGAAGTGGGTCAAACATCACGCCACGGAAATTTCATAGCTTTCAGCTATCAGCTCACAGCTTGCAGCCCGGGGGGCCTCCTGGAGCTGACTGCGGGCTGAAAGCTAAGAGCTGAGAGCTTGTTCCTCTGGGGCGTCGCGACCTCGGCCTATCAGGTCGAGGGCGCCGAGGAAAACGACTGGACGGAGTGGGAGCGCTCCGGGCGCCTCAAAGACAAATCGGTTCGCTGCAGGGTCGGATCCGGCCACCGGCAGCGCTGGCGGTCGGATCTCGCGCTGCTCCCGACGATCGGAGCCAATGCGTACAGGTACTCGGTCGAATGGAGCCGGATCGAGCCCAGGCCCGGCGAGTTTGCGCAGGAAGAGCTTGCGCGCGAGGCGGAACGGACGCGGCTCCTTCACGCACTGGCGGTCGAGCCGGTCGTCACGCTGAACCACTACACGCACCCGCTCTGGTTCTGGAGAGAAGGGGGATGGGAGAACGCGGCGAGCATCGACCGGTTCGCGCGCCTCGCCGGAGTCGTCGCCGAGACCCTGCCACGAGTCCGCCTCTGGGTCACGCTGAATGAACCGATCGTGTTCATCCTCGGCGGCTATCTCGGAGGACTGATCCCCCCGGGTCACAGCCGCTTTTCGGCCGCGGCGGCCGCGCTCGAGCACCTCCTTCGCGCGCACGTGGCCGCGTCCGCCGCGATCCGGGAGCGCATTCCAGGCGCGCGGGTCGGGATCGCTCACAACATGCTCGCGTTCGCCCCCGACCGGCCCGAAAGCGCTCTCGACCGGAAGCTGGTCGCCGCGGGAGAAGCTCTCTATAACGACGCGCTCGTCGAGGCGGTCGCGACCGGCGAGATGCGCTGGTCGTTTCCAGGGGAAGGCAGCACAACGTTTCGGGTTCGTGATCTTCCCTCGTCGACAGGGTTCTTCGGGATCAACTACTACAGCCGCGTCCACTTGCGCTTTCGAGGTCTTCCCGGACGCATCGGTGAGTTCCTCTATCGCGACCGGGATGGAAGAGGCCTGACCGATACCGGCTGGGAGATCCATCCGGCCGGTTTCGACCGAGTTCTCAGTAAGGCGGCGGACTCGGGTCTGCCGATCATCGTGACGGAGAACGGCATCGCGACGCGCAATGACCGCCTTCGGCGGGAGTTTCTTCGGGAGCACGTCGTGATCCTCAATCATCGCCGGGCGGAGGGCGCCGCGATCGAGGGGTATTTCTACTGGTCGCTCCTCGACAATTTCGAGTGGCTCGAAGGCTTCGGTCCGCGCTTCGGGCTCTTCGAGGTGGACTACGCGACGTTTGCGCGCAGGCGCCGACCCTCGGCCGATCTCTTTGCCTCTCTCGGGCAGGGCTTCCTGGCGGGATTGCCGCGCCGTGCCGCTTCGTGCCCTTAAGTTTTTTTCAGCTCTTTGTGGACCGGGCGCCGGTCGGTCTCCCTTCGTCGCCACGCTCGGGCCCCGGCCGCCAAGAGTCAGAACGAGGCCCTCGCTTGTCGTTCGGTCGCAGACCTCCTCCGTCGAAAGCTGGGGCTCCACGTGCTTCCTCACTCACGGCTTCTCCGGGAGGCGCTCCCGACGCCCGGGGCTCTGGTCATCGAGGCGCGAGCGGATGCAGGAATTGTCGCCGCCGCTCGAACGTGACGAACTCGGAAACGCCGCAGTCTCGCGCGATCGCCCGAGTCGTCTCGAATCCCCACCCGACTTCGGCGGGCGCGTGGGAGTCGGATGAGAACGTCAGGGGCACACCCGCGGCGATGAGCTTGCGGATGAGACGCGGCTCCGGATACAGCTCGCCCACGGGCTTGCGGAGTCCGGCCGAGGAGATCTCAACGGCGCAGCCGGCCGCCTTGGCGGCAGCGATCGCTTCGTCCTCCGCACGGTCGAGGATCCGCTTCGGGCGGTGGCCGTGTTTCTTGGGCAGGTCGAAGTGGGTCAGCACGTCGAAGAGGCCGGTCGCAGCGGCCTTCGACAGCAGCCGGTAGTACTCGATGTAGAGGTTCTCGGTTCCTTCTCGTTCGAACCGCGCGGCCGAGCCGGGAGCGTCGATCCAGTCTCCCGCCACCCAGTGGACCGACCCGAGGACGAGATCCCACTCCGCGCGAGCAAGCCAGCGCGAGAGCGCCTCTTCGTGTCCCTCGGCATAGTCGGCCTCGAGGCCCAGACGCACGGGAATGGAGGAGCGGAACTCGCGGCGTAGCGCCTCGACCTCTTCGAGGTAGCCGTCGAACTGGTCTTCCCGCATCGCGAGCTTCGGATCGCGTTCCCGTTCGGGAAGGAAGTACAGAGGAATATGGTCCGTGAACGCCATCTCGGAGAGTCCTCCGTCGATCGCCTTGCGGACGAAGTCTCGCGAGTCCCCGCCCGCGTGCCCGCATCGGAACGTATGGATGTGATAATCGGGAAGGCCGGCCACGCGGGAATTATCCCTTGCCCGGCAACGTCCGCCTGCGGCGCGCGCACGCACGATCCCGTGTGATCCCGGACGAAGCGAGGAGCAGGCCGCGGCGATCGCTGCGAAGGGCAGATTCCTCGTCGCTCCGCTCCTCGGAATGACAGCACTTTCCATTGTCATCCCGAGCGAAGCGAGGGAACGGGCCGCGGCGGTCGCCGCGCGACCAGGCGGCCGGAAATTTTCTAAACCAGAGCGGCCCCGAGCGCCTATCGAACTCCCGGTCTAGAAAAGTTAATTGGCCCGCGCAGCGGGCTGGTTCAGATCTCTCCTGGTCGCTTCCGCTCCTCGGAATGACAAGGGGTCTGCGCTCCTCGGGACGACAATCGGAGCTCGAGCAACTTCATCCTGTTCTTACAGAGTACTCGCCGTACTTTTTCGGCAGGGCCGTCAAGAGTTTTTGTCACCCGCCGAAAATGCCGGCGGTTAAACAAGCATGCTTCTCTGCGACTTTCACGTGCACACCACCTACTCCGACGGGGCGCTCTCCCTTTCGGAGGTGGTGGATCTGTTTGGCCGCTCGGGCCACGACGTGATCGCGATCACCGACCACATCGTCAACCGCGACAACGGATTGGGCAAGATCGCGCACGCGATCCGGCATTCGCTGAATCCCGAGACCGCAACGACCTATTTCGAAGAGATCCAGCGAGAAGCAGACCGCGCCTGGAAGACCTACGGGATGCTGGTGATCTCGGGTGCGGAACTGACCCGGAACACGATCAATCGTGACACCTCGGTCCACATCCTTGCCCTCGGGCTGAAGGAGTTCCTCTCGGCGGACGGCGATCCGCTGGACCTCTTGCGGGAAATCCGCGCGCGGGGAGCCGTCTCGGTTGCATGCCATCCGCACGAGATGAGCGAGTTCTACGCGAACACCTTCTATCTCTGGAACCGCCGCCGGATCGTGGCCGGCCTCGTCGACCTCTGGGAAATCGGTTGCCGATTTGACCTCTTCCCGGTCGTCTCGCGGGAGAAGCTGCCGCACATCGCCAATAGCGACTTCCACCGCCCTGAACATCTCTACGCGTGGAAGACTCTGCTCCCGGCCGAGAAATCGATCTCTGCCGTTCTTGCCGCGCTCAAGAGAGCGACCGGCATCGGAGTCCTCCGTCTCACGCCCGAGTGGGCGGTGGCAACCGGTTGATCGCAACCGGACTCTTCCTCGCAGGCCTGGTCCTCTCGGTCTTCACCTACGTCTTCGCGGCAACCGCGCTCGCGGTGCATCGCCGGCGAGCGCGCGGAGAACGGCTGCCGGGCTTTTCTCCCGCCGTCTCGATTCTGAAGCCGCTGTCTGGGTTGGACGAGGGCCTCGAGGAAAATCTCGAGTCTTTCTACCGGCTGGACTACCTCGACTACGAGATCATTTTCTCTTTCGCGCGGCGGGAGGACCCGGCGTTCGCCGTCGCCCGGCGTGTCGCCGACCGGCATCCTGAAATCTCGACCCTCTTCGTCGTGGACGCGCGGGAGCCTGGCGGCAATGCCAAAGTCAATCGGCTGGCGGCGGCGTTCCGGCGTGCTCGCCATCGGCTGCTGCTCCTTTCGGACGGGAACGTTCGTGTCCGGCCGGACTTCCTCGGGCGCGCGGTCTCCTGGTTTGCGCAGCCTCGGGTGGGTCTCGTGTCCCACCTCTTCCGCGCCGTGGGGGCCCGAAGCCTGGGCTCACGGCTCGAGTCGCTGCACTTGAACGGAGCCCTGCAGGCCGGCACAGCGACTCTTGCCGGCGTCTTCCGGTCCCCTTGCGTCGTCGGTAAGTCGATCCTCGTCTCTCGCGACGCCCTCGACTCGATCGGCGGCTTTGCCGCGCTGCGGGATTACCTTGCCGAGGACTACCTGATCGGCCAGTTCGTCGAGCGCGCCGGATTTCGTGTCGTTCTCTCCTCGGACGAGATCGAAACCACGGAGTTCTCCAAGACTCTTCGCTCGGTCTGGAGCCGGCAGCGGCGTTGGGCGATCCTGCGACGCCGTCTGGGCGGGGTCTCCTACGGAGGCGAGCTGCTGGCGAGCCCGCTTCCATGGGCAGTGGGTGCGATTCTCGCGGGCGGCGGCGCGACTGGAGTCACTGCCGCGGCTCTGACTCTCTACGTCACCCGTCTCCTGGCCGAGGCGATCTCGGCGGCGGACTGCCGCAGGCCCCTCCGGGTGGCCGAAGCCCTGCTCCTGCCCATCCGCGACGCGGGCGTCGCTGCCCTCTTCTGGGGTGGGCTTCTCGGCCGGCGAACCAGTTGGAGGGGCAGAAGCCTACGGGTGGGAGAACGAACCTTGATTCGGCGCGAAACGCCTAAGCCGTATCTTTATAAGTCGTTTCTCGGATGTCAAAATAAAATCAGGCTATCTACTAAGATCACCTAATTTTATTAGGCAGAACCCACTGCCCGGAGGCCGCGCCGCGCCAGCTTGTCGATCAGGGTCTGCTGCGAGTCGAATGCGGCCTCGCCGGCCTGGGGGCTGCGGCGGACGTAGGTGCCGTCGCTCTGGAGATCCCGGGCTCGCGAGTTGTCCTTGATCATCGGCTCGAGGACTTCCTGGCGGATCTTCTCCTTCGCCTTCTCGTCGAGGATGGGAGCCATCAGCTCGACCCGGCGGAAGAAGTTGCGCGGCATCCAGTCCGCGCTCGAGATGTAGATCTCCTCCTCGTCGCCCACGCCGAACGCGAACACCCGGCTGTGCTCGAGAAATCTTCCGACGACCGACGAGACGCGAATCCCGTCGGAGACGCCGGGAACGCCGGGGCGCAGGCAGCAGATGCCGCGAATCGCGAGCGAGATCGGTACCCCGGCTCCAGACGCCCGGTAGAGCGCGCGTATCACGTTCGGGTCCACCAGCGAATTCATCTTGGCCACGATCGCCGATGGTTTCCCTTGCCGCGCCTTTTCCGCTTCCCGGTCGATGAGAGCGACGACCTTCTCGTGGAGCCAATGGGGCGCGACGGAGAGGCGTTTGTAGCGCGTGCGCTTGGAAAAGCCGGTCAGGAAATTGAAGAGCTCTGACGCGTCGTAACCGAATTCCGGGCGCGCCGTGAAGAGGCCCAGATCGGTATAGATCCGTGCCGTGACGCGGTTGTAGTTGCCCGTTCCGACATGGACGTAGCGGCGGATGGAGCTTCCCTCGCGCCTCACGACGAGCGCGATCTTGGCGTGCGTCTTCAGTCCCTCGACGCCGTAAGCGACGTGAACGCCCGCGCGCTCGAGCGAGCGGGCCCACTGGATGTTTTTCTCCTCGTCGAAGCGGGCCTGGAGCTCGACGAGGACCGCCACCTGCTTGCCGTTCTCGGCGGCGCGCGCGAGCGCGGCAACGATTGGCGAGTCGGTTCCCGTGCGATAAAGCGTCATCTTGATCGCGAGCACGTCCGGATCGGACGCGGCGTCGTCCAAAAACCGCATCACCGGATCGAAGGAGTCGTACGGATGGTGCAGCAGGACGTCGCCTTTCTTGATGGTCTCGAACACCGAACCCGGGTCGGAGAACAGGGAGTGTGCGGAGGGCAAGAACGGCGCATCCTTCAGGTCGTTTCGGTCGAGCTTGAGCAGGGAAAGGAAGTCGGAGACCGCCAGCGGCCCGCGGATCTCGTAGACGTCGTCGGGATCGAGCTCGAATTGCTGGGCGAGCAGCGTCCGGACTCTCTCGGTACAGCGGTCATCGACCTCCAGCCGGATCGCCGCGCCGAATCTCCGGCGGCGAATGTTTTCGGTGACCGACCGGAGAAGATCGCCGGCTTCGTCCTCGCGGATCTCCATGTCGGCGTCGCGGGTGACCCGGAATGCCGAGGCGCCGCGGATCTTCATGCCCGGGAAGAGAAGCGACAGATGCGCCTCGACGAGCTCTTCCAGTAGAACGAAGTCGCCTGTCGGCTCACTCGCGGGAGGCACGGGGACGAGCCGCGGAAGCGACGGTGGAACCTTGACGCGCGCAAAATGCGTGCGGCCCTCTTCCTTCTCCGAGAGCTCGATTGCGAGAGACAGAGACAGATTGGAGACGAACGGGAAGGGATGCGCCGGGTCGAACGCCAGGGGAGTCAGCACGGGAAACACCACGTTCTCGAAGTAGGCCGTCATCTCCTT
>DATDNV010000010.1:0-4903 GCA_036518075.1 Thermoanaerobaculia bacterium | reverse complement strand
CAGAGATCCGAGACACCTCGCGTTCGACAGAGGCGCCGCCGAAGAGAACGACGACGCGAATGCGGCTCACCAGGTCACCACGCGCACTTCTTCGACCGCCGGAGCCCGCCGCAGCCGCTCGAGCGTCTCGGAGGCCGGAGGCGAGTCGACGGCGATGACCGCGGCGGCCCGCTCCCCCGCTCCGCGCGCGAGCGAGAAGTTCGCGATGTTGACGCCGCCCTCGCCGAGGATCGTCCCGACGCTCCCGACCACCCCCGGAACGTCGCGGTTTCGGAGAAACACCACTGTCCCTTCCGGTCGGAACTCGAGCGGCAGCCCGTCCACCTCGACGACACGAGCCTCACGGCCGGAGAAGAGCGTCGCGTGCGCGAGGAATTTCTGAGAACCGGACGTCAGCGTCACTCGGACGGATCGCGCATAGTTGCCGGGGTCCGCGTGCCGCGTCTCTGCGACCGCGACGCCGCGATCCTGCGCCACGTGGAGAGCGTTGACGAAGTTCACCGTTTCGGGAGCATGTCCCTCGAGCGCTCCCTTGACTGCCGCGACCGCCACCGGACGCAGCAAATCGTCGGGAAGCCCCCAGGTCTCGACGCCGAGCGCCGCGAGGCGGCCGGAGAGTAAACATGAGAGGAAGTGCGCCGTTCTCTCGGCGAGGCTCATCCACACGGCCGCGCCGGTCGGGTCGGCCGGACCGCGAAACGGGAGATTGACCGCCGGCACGTATGACGCTCCGGAAAGCGCCTCGACGACCGCCTCGACCGTCTGGAGCGCGACGCGCTCCTGGGCCTCGACGGTCGATGCCCCCAGGTGCGGCGTCGTGACCACGTTGGGAAGCTTCAGAAGCGGATCGGACGGATCGGGAGGCTCGGGATCGAACACGTCGAGAGCGGCGCCCGAGAGTTGTCCCGACGTGAGCGCGTCCGCCAGGGCTTGCCGGTCAACCAGGCTTCCGCGCGCCACGTTGACCAGGATCGCCCCCTTCTTCATCCTCGCGAGCTCGGCTCGGCCGATCAGCGGCTGTCCCTTGTCGGTTGCCGTCGCGTGGAGCGTCACGATGTCGGACGCCGAGAGAAGCTGCGGCAGATCGAGCAGCGGCACTCCCATCTCCTTCGCCTTCTCAGCCGGGAGAAACGGGTCAAAGGCCACTACCTTCGCCTCAAACGCCCGGGCCCGAGCCGCGACACGCGAACCGACCTGTCCGAGGCCGACGATTCCGAGGGTTTTGCCGGCGAGCTCCGATCCGACGAACTTCGCCTTCTCCCACTTGCCTCCCGCCATCGAGGCCGAGGCTGCCGGCACTCTCCGAAGGAGCGCGAAGAGCAGGGCAAAGGTGTGCTCCGTCGCCGAGACCACGTTCGCGGTCGGGGCATTGATGACGAGGACGCCTCGAGCGGTCGCCTCCGGAACGTCCACGTTGTCGACTCCCACGCCGGCGCGGCCGACGACCGAGAGCTTCGAGCCCGCGGCGAGCAGCGGCGCATCGACCTTGGTTGCGCTGCGCACCAGGAGCGCGTCGGCGTCGCCCAGCTCCGCGATCAGCTTCTCCCGCGGCGCGCCCGCGAGATCGACGACCTCATGACCCGCCTGGCGCAGGAGCGCGAGGCCAGTCTCGGCGACTTTTTCCGCGACGATGACCTTCATCGGGGAATTGGATTCTAGTGCGAGTTCCGCCGGGCGACGCGACGGAGCCGCGGGCGCAAGACTACGAACGGTTTTCGATCCACCGAGGAAGGTCTCCAAATCGGTCGAGAAGACCATCCCTGTCGACCTTTACGAGCTCCTCTTGCGACCGCGAGCCCCCCGCGACCAGAACGACGCGGCAGCCGCCAGCTCGAGCGAACTCGGAATCGACCTCCATGTCGCCGACGACGAGCGTGCCCGCGGGTTCGGCTCCGGCAGCGCCGATCAGACGGCGAAGCATCGCGGGATTCGGTTTGGCGGGAGTCTCCGAGTCCGGTCCGCCCACCGCGAGGAAAAAACGCTCCACTCCCTTCGCTTCGAGAATGCGCCGCGAGAAAGCGGCCGGCTTGTTGGACGCGACCGCCATCGGATGGTTTCGCCGCGAGAGCGCTTCGAGAACCTCGGGCACGTCCGGCATGAGCTCCGTCCCGGAGATGGCCACCTCGGCGTATCGCTCCCGAAACAGCCGGACCCCCTCCGGCGCGCGTTCCGGACCGACCGCTTCTTCGAGCAGGCGCTCCAGGCCGTGGCCAACCATGCGGCGCACGATCGCGACCGGCAACGGTTTGGACCCGAGGCGTCCCATGGCGAAGGAGAGCGCGTCCGCGATCGCCGCGTATCCGTCGATGAGCGTGCCGTCGAGATCGAAAACGAGGAAGAGGGGCTTCACGCGCCGCGCCGCTGGATTCGATCGAGGCCGGCGAGCCGAAGAACGAGGGCCGCGATCGCGTCGGGATGGTCGAATCGGACGGTCGGCAACCCGTCGGCGGCAGCCACATCGGAGATGCGCGCGAGGGCACCGTCGACGGCAACGGCAGCGACTCCCGAGCGACGAACTTCGATCTTGGGGATCGGCAGCGTCTTGTATCCCTCGACCAGGACGAGGTCGCAGGAGGAGAACTCGCGCTCCAGTAGCGCTTGGAGCTCCTCCTCCGGGCCCCGACGCCGCGCCGTCGTTCTTGCCGGAGTGACGAGAACCGATGCCGCCGCACCGGAGAGCGAGTGCCGATGCGAGTCCTTGCCGACCACGTCGTCCTCGACGTCTTTGGACGTGTGCTTGATCACCCCCACGCTCAGGCCCATCGCCTGGAGCCGCGGCACGAGGTCGAGCACGAGCGTCGTCTTGCCCGAATTGTGCGAGCCGACGAAAGCGACCGCCGCCGGCTTTCGATCCGGGTAAAGAAGAAACGGCTCACGTCGGGCGAGAAACCCTCGCGCGCCCTCATCGTGGCCGGCAATCGCGAGGCCGATGTCGGCTTCGCTCTCGAGCAGCCGCCGGAAGCGGACGGATCCCGTCAAGAGGTCGATCGCTGGTCTGCTGTCGAACTCGTAGGGCTCGGCTCGCCAGCGAAAATCGCCTGGCGCCAGGCGGCGCGCGATGTCGATCAGGCGCAGCCCGGTCTCGAACGAGCGGAAACGGCGCGGATCGGTCACCGTGAGGAGGACTCCACCGCAGGTCGCGCCCGCGTGCTTGTCGAACATGGGCCGAAAATGAATCGGGACCGCGCGCAGGCCGGGAAGGCCGAGGGAGCTCAATGCGTCGGCGAATCGCGAGGCGTCCAGCCACGGAGCACCGATGAGCTCGAAGGGACGCGTGGTGCCCCGGCCCTCCGACAGGTTCGTTCCCTCGACCAGGCACATTCCTGGATAGAGAAGCGCCGTCGCCGTCGATGGGATGTTGGGGGACGGGGAAACCCAGGTCAGGCCGGTCTTTTCGAAGGGCATGTCGCGCGTCCAGCCGGATACCGGTGCCACCGCCAGGTCGACGGCGAGTTTCCTCTCCGCCGCCAGAAGTTTCGCGAGCTCGCCGAGAGTCATTCCGTGGCGCACCGGGACTGCATGGAGCCCGACGAAGGAGAGATGGTCCGCTTCCTGCGGCGCTCCTTCCACAGCGCCGCCGATCGGATTCACCCGATCGCAGACGACGAATCGGATTCCCTTCTCCGCGCACGCCTCCATGGCAAGCAGCATCGTCCAGGCGTAGGTGTAGTAGCGCGCGCCGACGTCTTGAATGTCGAAGACCAGAGCGTCGAGCCCTTCCAGATCCTCGGACCGCGGCTTGAGGCTCTCGACCGACGTTCCATAGAGGGAGATGCAGGGAAGGCCCGTGGGCGGATGCACGGCGCTGCGCACCGCCTCCATGTAGACCGCTCCCCCGTCGACTCCGTGCTCCGGCCCGAAAAGCCGTGCGAGCGTTGCACCCCCGATGCGGGACAGAGCTCTCCACGAGGGCGTCCCGTCGGAGGCGACGCCGGACGGATTGGTGACGAGACCGAATCGCCTGCCCGCAATCAGAAACGGATCGGCGATCAAGTTGTCGATTCCCGGCCGTACGCCTGACATTGCCGCGGGATATTGACCCAGAGGGCTCAAAAAAACACCTGCCGAAAAACGCGGAAGAGCTTCGAGCGTATCGTCAACGAGGAGGCCTCATAAGACGATTCTTCGCCGGTTTCGTCCTGGCCATCTTCCTGATCCCGGCGCTCTTGCTGGCGCCTGTCGCCATTGGCCTTTTCTCGGTGAAGGCCAGCGATGACCCGCCGACCCGGGAAAAAGGCTCGCCGGGTGGACCTTCCGTGCTTCGCTCCGGCGCGACGCGCGTCTGCCGAACCCGGTCCCGGCGACGAGCGAGGAGCTTCTCGCCGGAATCCGTTTCTACCCGAAACGGGTGCGCGGGTTGTCACGGCGACGGCCGGGTCGCCCGGCCCATGGGGGATCCACCAGCTTCAATCCTCGAGCGCCACAATTCGGCAGCGCCCTCCGGACCGGCCCGACTGGCAGATTTTTTCGATCGTCAAATTCGGGGTCCGATACTCCGGCATGGGCGGCTGGGAGAAGCTTCTGACCGCGACATCTGGCAGACGGTGACGTTCTTGAGCCGGCTCCGCTCGCAGCCGCCCGAAGTCGAGGAGCAGTGGAGAACCCCGGCACGGTAGGGCTCAAGCAAGTTGTTCCCAGTGATCCGGGCCTTCGGGGTCCTGCCGCCGGACATCTCGCGCGCGCACTGCGGCCAGATGAGAGGCTCATTCTGAGGGAGAGCACCTCCGCACGCGCGCGAGATCTCTATCCGGCGTCACCCCTGCGGCCCTCTCCGCATGGCTCAGGTTTCACTTCTGCATCGGCGACGGGACCGCCTCCCGGAGGAGCCGTGAGTGAGAGAGCATGACCCAGAAAAGCCTTGGCCCCGGCAAGAATGGGACCGAACGACAAGCGAGAGCCCGGT
>DATDNV010000009.1:0-3540 GCA_036518075.1 Thermoanaerobaculia bacterium | reverse complement strand
GTGTAGAGGCCGATCTCGACTGGCAGGCCCGCGATCGTCGCGTAAGCCATCGCTTTCGGGATCACGACCGCGGCGGCGGTCAATCCAGCGATGACATCGGGCCGCAGCCACTCTATTCGGTAAGCAAGCAGCCACCCTGGCAGCAAACCGCCGCCTCTTGTCGCTGGCGCCTCGGAGCTCACTTCGACCCCCTCAACTTTTCCGGCGCGATTCAATCTGCATCGAGACCAGGCGCGCGATCAGAATCGCGGGATAGAGCTGTCCTACGAGCCCCTCCGCCATCGCGAGGCTTCGGGCCGCCGGATGCGCTGGAACGATGTCGCCGTAACCGATCGTCGTGAGCGTGATGAAACTGTAATAAAGCAGGTCGTGGATGTGGTGCGTCGCCTCATCGCCTGTGTGCGCGAATCGAAATGCCCCGGGAACTGTCAGGTAGACGAGATCGTAGCCAAGCATCCAGATGAGTCCGAGCAAGAGATAGACAGCGACGGCGCCCTGGATCCGATAGCCGGTAACCGGTCCCTGCCGGAAGACCTGGATCAGCATCAGGGCCGCAAACAGCCCGAGCGATGCCATCGACAGAAGCTCTCGGCTGATCAGAATGAGCCGGCTCGGGAACACCAACGATGCCCACCGCGAGGCGAGCGCGGCGAGAACGAGGATGAGCGCGACCGCGGAGAGCGTTTTCTTGCCGGACAGCGTTGCGACTCCCGAGATGAGAAGCAGGGCGAAGGCGATGTCGAACCAAATGGAACCGGCGAGCTCGCTCGCCACCAGCGGTCCGGCAACGAAGATCGCGAGGATGAGAAAGCCGAGCATTACGGAGAGGCCCCACTCGGCGTGCCAGACGTGGGAGAGGAGCTTGTGAGGTTTCACGGACAAAGCAGGCGCGCGCTCATCTCGCGACGGATGGTCGAATCGTAAAGTCGGGAAGCCGGTTCATCGAACCTTCTGCGCGAATCTTACGTCTCGGAGCGCGAAGCTTAGAGGAAAGCCCAGGTTCCGAACACGCGCCACTCCGACTGAGTCTTGCGGGCCTCGAAGAAGCCGGGGTAGGACGTCTTCCGGCTGTACCAGCCATACCCGGCGCCGGCGCCGAGAGCGCCCGTGATCGGAAAACGGCCCGTCGCGCGGAAAAACTGCAGAACGTTGTTCCTGGATATTCCCTGCGCCGTGTCGGTCCAGGCGACGCCATATCCCAGATAGACGATCTCCCGATCCTTGGCAAAAAGGCGTGCTCCGGTTCGGAAGCCTCCGCCGGGACCATAGTCGTAGTTGCGTCCGGTCGTGGGGTTGAGAAAGTTCGTCGTCTGGACCGCCGCCAGCGGAGCGGCGAACGCAGAGACCTCCGTGAAAAGAGGCAGCCCCGGGGCGAGGCGATACAAAGAGAGGAGCCCACCGGTGAAAACCTGGGCGCCGACGACCTGGGATTCGTTGTTCACGTACATGTAATCCTGGCTCACGAAGAAGATGTGACGCGCGGCCTCGGTGCGATCGCCGAGCTCCCAGCCTTTCAGGATTCCTCGTTCATCGATTCGAGAGACCAGCGCTTCGCCGGGATAGTTCAATTCGATCGTCGCGGTAAAAGTGTCGAACGGCTTCTCAATGGCTCCCTGGAAAGGATCACCATAAACGATCCCGAGCGAGAGAACTCCCTGGTCGGGGTGCACGGCTTCTCCGCTGATGTGGCGATAACCCAGGTCGCCGGCGAACCGCAGCACGTTGGGAATGCGGTCGTCCGGGTTGGGGAAGTCGCGAGTGAAGTCTCCGTTGAGCAGACGGTTGAAGGCGCCGACCGGATTCAGAAGCGCGCCTCCGACCTCCCGCCAGAACCGTTCCGAGCCGCTGGCGGTGTTGTCGAGGATGTAGTTGGAGAGCCGGTACTGGATTTCGCCCCGGGTCATGCCGCCGAGCGTCGTATTGACGAGATCGTTGATCGAGGGCGGCTCTTTTTCCATGAAACCTTCCCAGAGGAAGCTTCCGACCAGCGCGAACGCCCCGGATTCCCAGTAGCCGTAGCCGTTGGTCCGCGCCGCATTGAAGAAAAGAGAACCATGGTACGGATGCGAAGACTGGTTCGTGCTGAAGTGGTCGCGGTCATAGGTGAAACCCGTTTCGAAGTTGGCTTTGATCGTGTCGGGCGATATGTGCGCGAATTCCGAGTTGGCGATGAAGCGGTTGAAACTCCAGGGAAGGACCTCGAGGAGAGCGACTTCGCCGGCGGCGCGCCAGAAATTCCTCTGGTCGGTCGAGGAAGCAACCGAGCCATCGGAGCCCTCGAAACCCGGACCAAATCGATAGGTCATGCCTGCGGTCACTTCCGCGCTCGAGTAGAGGTTCGTCGTGAACACGTGGCAGCCCTCGGAGTCGCAGACCGTCGTTCCGACCCGGCTGTCCGTGACTCTCCATCGGTACCGGGCGTCCACACGGGCAGCGAGGTTTTCGGTGAAGAAGTACTTTCCGCCGATCGCGATGTTGGCCGTGAATCGGGTGCCGGGGCCGAGCTCCTGCGGCAAACCCAGGTGCATGGCTCCGAAGCCGAGGCCGAAATACCCTCGCGTGCGGCCTTGCCCCCAGCCGAAGAGACCGTTGACCTCGTAGGTGTTCACATCGACCGGTGACGAGGGTCCGAGGATCGCTCCCGAGACGGCGTCCTTGGACGTCAGCGACGGCCGAGCGTGCGAGAACGTCGTCTCCAGCGCAAAGTGACGCGTCACTCCGAATGAAAGCCGGAGGCCATAGGCGCCCGCGTCGCCAATCTCCGAGGCCGTCGAAGGAGTCAAAAAGATCCGGGTTCCGAACGATCCGCCGCCAAAGAGGCTCGCCTCCCACCGACCCTCGCTCTGTGCGAAAAGCGTTCCGCCGCAGAGCGCTAGCGCGGCGAAGAGATACAAAGCGCGTCCGCGAATAGACGCAACAGCTCTCCCTTGAGTTTCGGTACTCGTCTTCATGAACCGCATTCTCCTCTGAAGCGACTGCAATCGCTACGATTTCAGCCGATTCGCAGTTGCCCTTTAGGGCAACGGCCATCGAATCGCCAGGCCGGGTGGACGATTATATCAGATCTGATATAACACGATTCGCGAGCCCCGGTTCGTTCAGTTCTCGTCACCGTCGGTGATTCAGGCTAGCCCTCGTCTCCCTCCCCGTCGGCCAAGCCGAAGCGGTCGGCGGTGAGCGCCGCGTGGAGAAAGTCGGCGTTCATGCGGCCGATGAACTCCATGCGGATTCCCTTGGGGCAAGCCGCCTCGCACTCGCCGTGATTAGTGCAAGTGCCGAAGCCCTCGGCGTCCATCCGCGCCACCATCTTGCGCACCCGTTCCGGCCTCTCGGGCTGTCCCTGCGGCAGGAGACCGAGCTGCGAGATCTTCGCGCCGACGAAAAGCATCGCCGAGGCGTTGGGACAAGCCGCGACGCATGCCGCGCAGCCGATGCAGGCCGCGGCGTCCATCGCAAGATCGGCATTCTCTTTCGGGATGAGGACCGCGTTGCCGTCGGGCGCCCCGCCGACCGGGGCAGAGATGAAGCCGCCGGCCGCGA
>DATDNV010000008.1:0-9508 GCA_036518075.1 Thermoanaerobaculia bacterium | reverse complement strand
TTTTCGTCGACGACCTCCGCCCGCGAGGTGTTGACGAAAAAAGATCCGGGCTTCATCGCTGCGAAGAAATTTTCGTCGATGAGGTTTTTGGTTTCCGGCTTCAGCGCCACGTGAACGCTCACCACGTCGGAAGCGGACGCGACCCCGATGGGCGACTCCTTGCGCTCGACCCCGAGGGCTTGGGCTTTCTCGGGGGTGAGGCTCCGGCTCCATGCCACGACCGGCATCCCGAACGCCCGGGCGCGCGGGATCACCTCTTTGCCAATCCCTCCGACTCCGACGAGACCCATCGTTCGGCCGAGGAGTCCGCGCGCCTTGCTGTACTCCTTCTTGTTCCAGACGTCGCGCTCGAGGTCTTTCGCGTTCTCGACGATTCTCCGGTCGAGCGCCAGGATCAGTCCGAATGCCAGCTCGGCGACCGCCACCGAATTCTTTCCGGGACAGTTGGCGACATAGATGCCGCTCTCCGAGGCTGCCTCGACGTCGATCGTGTTGACGCCGGCGCCGGCTCGGACCACGAGCGAGAGGCGCCCGGCCTCGAGCATCGCCCGGGTCACCTTCGTCGAACGGACGACGAGAACTTCGGCTCCCGACGCTCGAACTTTCTCTACCAGCGCGTCGTCTTTCGCGTCCGGCTCGTAGAGGACCTCGCAGCCGATCGCCTTCAGACCGTCGAGGCCGCTCTTCTCGAACTTGTCGGCGACTAAGACTTTCATGAGGCGCTCATCTCTGTCATTCCGAGGAGACCCTCCGCTCTCATGTCATTCCGAGGAGCGAAGCGACGAGGAATCTGCTCCAGGTCATGCCTGTCTTGAGATCCTATCGGGACAGGCTCCGCGACGAGAAATCTATCTCATGGAGAGTTTGTCGAGGGGAGGACGCGACTCGAGGAGCGAAGGTAGATCCCTCGCTCCGCTCGGGACGACAGACGCGGGGTTAGATCTCGTGAATCAGCAGTCCGTCCCTTAGCTTCGGCTCGAACCAGGTGGATTTCGGCGGCATGATCTGGCCTTCGTCGGAGATCTTCATCAGCTCGTCCACAGAGACGGGGTACATGGAGAACGCGGCGGCGAAAGATCCGCTGTCGACGAGCTTCTCGAGCTCTTTGGTTCCGCGAATGCCTCCCACGAAGTCGATGCGCTTGTCGGTGCGGATGTCCTTGATCCCCAGCAACCCGTCGAGCACGTGACGCTCCAGGAGGTGCGCGTCGAGAGTTTCGATCGAGCTTCCGGACGCCGCGCGCGGCAGCTCGAACCCGTACCAGCGTCCGCCGAGGTACAGGCTGACATCCCCTTTTCGAGCGGGCGCGGCGGGAGCGCTGTCTCGAAGGCGGAAGCGCCGGCGCATCTCTTCGAGAAATTGGGCCGGCGAGCGGTTCCCCAGGTCTTTGACGACCCGGTTGTAGGGCAGGATTCGCACCTGGCTCGCCGGAAAAAGTACGGTCAGAAACCGGTTGTAGTCCTCCGAGCCGGCAGGTCGAGGATGGGAGGACCGCAGTTGATCCCGCGCTCGGGCGGCGCTGGCGGCGCGGTGATGGCCGTCCGCGATGTAGAAGAGAGGCACCGACTCGAACGCGCCCGCGACTCGTCGCGTCGGCTCGGCGTCCAGGCGCCAGACCGTGTGTGCGACGCCATCGGGTGCCGTGAAATCGAAGATCGGCCGATCCCTCTTCGCGGCCTCGACGAGGCGATCGATCTCGGGCAAATTCCGGTACGTGAGAAACACGGGACCGGTCTGCGCCTTCAACGTCACCATGTGGCGCGTGCGGTCGTCTTCCTTGTCCTTGCGCGTGCGCTCGTGCTTTCGAACGATGTCCTGGTCGTATTCCTCGAGCGACGAACAGCCGGCGACGCCGGTCTGCTCGTGGCCGTCCATGCGGAGCCGATAGACGTAGAGGCACGGCGCCTCCTCCCGCGTGAGCGGCGCCTCGCGCTTCAGCTTCTCGAAGTTGGCGGCGGCCCTGGCGTAGACCGAGTCCGCATACGGATCGGTTCCGTCCGGGAGATCGATTTCGGCTCGCGAGACGTGAAGAAACGAAAGCGAATTGCCGGACGCGAGCGCCCGCGCTTCGGCCGTCGACACGACATCGTAGGGCACCGCCGAGACGGCCGCCGCGGTTTCGCCGGACGGCCGCAAGGCTCGAAAGGGTTTGAGTGTCGCCACCGCGGGGATTCTATCGGTGGAGCGGACCGAGCCCGAGGATCAGAGCGCCGCGAGGTAGGCCAGATATTCTTCCGGCTGGTCCGTCAGCCGAAGGGAGAACCCGCTCGGAATCACGCGCGTCAGGGTCGCCGGAACGCGAAACGTCCGGACGACCGTGCCGCGGACCTTCACCGGTTTTTCGCCGGGAAGGACGAGCGTGGCGCTAATCCGGGCGCCGGGTTTGGGGAATCGCGTCGCTCGCACGAAGATCCCTTCGGGAGAGATGTCGTAGGTGAAGCCGGTGCACGCTGTTTCTTCCCATTCGAACTCGATGGTGAGGCGGCGTCTCTTCCGTGCGAACCGTCGTTTTTCCGGCATTCGGACACCCGATGAGCAGATTGAGGATACACCCGGGCGGCTCTGTCGGCCGCAATCTCATCGGCGGCGATGGAGTGTCGGCGCTCGCCGATTCAGGGATCGGGACCTCCGCGTCAGTGCTCGGTTCGAGAAACCAGGCGGTTGGCGTCGGCATAGGAAACCGCTCCCTCGAGCCAGCCGAAGGTTCCTTTCTCCCTGATTTCGGCGGCTGCCCTGCGCAGTAACCCGAGCGTGGATCGCATCGGGCCGGAGCCCAGGCTCACCCGCGCAACGCCCAGCCGTTGGAGCTCGGCCACCGGGGGCGAAGCGGGCCCGGCTAGGACGTTGATGGGTCCGTCGATGCCGGAGACGAGCTTGCGGATGGTCTCCGCGTCGGTGACGCCGGGTACAAAGAGGCAATCGGCTCCGGCCTTTCGATAGGCGTTGGCGCGCCGGAGCGTCTCGTCGAGGCGAGTGTGCGGCTCTCCGACGGAGTCGAGAAAGACATCGGTCCGCGCGTTGATCACGAGCGGGACCCCGGCCTCCTGCGCCGCCGCGCGCGCTGCTTGCACCTTCTCGCAGTGATGCGCGATGTCGACGAGCGGCTTCGATGGCTCGCGAGTTCCGTCTTCGAGGTTCACTCCGACCGCGCCCGCCGCGAGGACGGCCCGGCATCGCTCGGCGACCCCTTCGGGTTTCTCGCTGAATCCGGTTTCGATGTCGGCGCTGACGGGGATGCGCACCGCAGCGGCGATCCGTTCGACCACGCGCATCCCATCGTCGAACGGCATCTCCTCGCCGTCCGGAAACCCGAGGCTGTTGGCGATTCCGGCGCTCGTCGTCCCGATCGCGTCGAAGCCCGCCTCCTCGAAGATTCGCGCGGACGCGACATCCCAGGCGTTGGGCAGTACGAGGATGCCGGGTCCGCGGTGACGCTCGCGAAAGCGGGTCGCGCGCTCCTGGAGGCCGCTCTCGCGGTTTTTGGCTGACATGTCCGCTTCCTGTTCTCGCGCCCACGACGCGAGGCTTGATGACAGTTCTTCTACCGCGCGAGCCGCAGGGGAGCGCCGGTTCGAGCTCGGTCGTCCCCGGTTTCCGCCGCCTGCTCGGGACGAGCGAAGTCTCTCTCGCCCGCGTAGATCGGCGCGCACCAGTGCCGGTACTCGGGAACGCGCCCTCGGACGACGTCGAAATAGAGCTTGCGCAGAGCCGCCGTGGTCGTTCCCATGCGGCCCGTGCCGATCGGCCGGTGATCCACACGCGTCACCGCGGCGACCTGAATCCCCGTGCCGCAGAAGAAAACCTCGTCGGCGAGGTAGATCTCGCTGCGATCGATCCGGCGCTCGACGACGGGCAGATTCATCTCCCGCCGCATCAGCTCCATCACCGTGCGGCGCGTGATGCCTTCGAGGATGTTGTCGGCCGTCGGAGTGGTGATGACCGTGCCGTTCTTCACCATGAAGAAATTGGCGGCGGTGCTCTCGGAAACGTGCCCGTCCTGATTGAGCAGGATCGCTTCGTCGAATCCGGCGGTCATCGCGTCGGTCTTTGCGAGCGCCGAGTTCACGTATGCGCCGGCGATCTTTCCGCGCGCCGGGATCGCATTGTCGTCGACTCGCCGCCAGGACGAGACCGTCGCGTGCACTCCCTCCTCGTTGGGGACGTACGAGCCGTATGCAAAGGACATGATCGTCACCTCGGGCGCCAGGTCATGCAGGCGAACGCCGATCGCCTCGTCCGCGTAGAACGCGAGCGGCCGGATGTAGCAGTCCTCCCGATAGAGCTCGGTGCGGAGAAGCTCTGTCAGAGCGCCGACCAGGTGATCCTCGGTGTAGGGAAGCTCCATGCGCAGCAGCCGCGCCGATTCGAGAAACCGCCGGAAGTGATCCCGCGGGCGAAACACGAAGAGCTCTTTCTCAGACTCGTTCCAATACCCGCGCAGGCCGGCAAAGACTGCCGTGCCGTAGTGCAGGGCGTGCGTCATGACGCCGATGCGGGCTTCGGAATACGGAACGACGCGACCGCGGAAGAACGCGTGGCGAGGCAGGTTCATGGGAGTGGCCTCCTTTCCGCCGCGGCCAGTCCAATTCGGGTGGCCAATTCGGCACTTCCCATAATTGGACTTATACTGTTACCCTGAGATGCGGTAATCAATAGCCACTTTGTCGAAACTGGACTGAGATGCAAGGGATCGCGACGATCGAGTTTGCGCATCTTCTGGGAACGTGGTCCCTGGGTGACGGACCCACATACCAGCGCCTGGCGGATGCGATTCGGCAGGCGATCGAGCGCGGCGATCTCGCATCCGGTTCCCGTCTTCCCGCCGAGAGGACGCTCGCCAGGGCGCTTTCTCTCTCACGAACGACGATCGTATCTGCTCTGGAGTCGCTGCGCGAGGACGGCTGGATCGAGAGCCAGCAGGGCAGCGGGAGCCGCGTGCGCGGCGGACGCGTCGTGGGAAAACCCGCGGAGGAAACCGCCCCGACCTTCCGGCGCCACCCGGTCTATCGCGGCCTGATCGAAGGCTCCGGAGGAACGATCGAATTCCTCGCCGCGCATCTTCCCGCCGCCGGCGTGACTCCCGATCTCCTGTCCTTCGAGCCCGAAGTGGTCGACGGATTGCTCCGCGGACCGGGTTACATCCCGATGGGACTGCCCGAGCTGCGGCGATCGGTAGCGGCGCATCTCGCGAAATCGGGAGTGCCAACGTCTCCGGATCAGGTCCTGATCACGAGCGGCGCCCAGCAGGCGATCGCCCTCACGGCCGCAGCGCTCGTCTCCCCGGGCGACCGAGTGGTCGTCGAAAACCCGACCTATCTCGGCGCGATCGACATCCTCACGAGCCGCGGCGCGAGGCTCGTTCCGGTGCCCGTGGGTCGCGAAGGAGTTCGGATCGACGCCTTGCGCGACGCCGCCCGCCGCCAGTCGCCGCGCCTGCTCTACCTGATGCCGACCTTCCAGAATCCGACCGGTGCGCTCATGCCGGAAAAGGAAAGACGCATCGCGGCCCGCCTCTCGCAGGAAACGGGCATACCGATTCTCGAAGACAACACGCTGGCGGACCTCTCGCTCGGCGTCGAGCCGGCGGCGCCGCTCGCAGCTTTTGCTCCAAAGGCGCCGATCTTGACGGTCGGTTCGCTCTCGAAGCTCTTCTGGGGAGGCTTTCGAATCGGCTGGATTCGCGCCTCCGAAGAAATGCTCGCGCGCATCGCGCGGCTCAAGATCATCGCCGACCTGGGAGGGTCGCTGCTCTCCCAGCTGGCGGCGGTCAAGCTTCTCGCGCGGGCGGACAAGGTCAAGCTGATCCGCCGACGCCAGGTGCGCGACCGATTCGAGCGGCTCACGGGATTGCTCTCGCGCCACCTGCCGGACTGGTCCTGGCTTCCTCCGTCCGGCGGCCTCTCGCTTTGGGTCAAGCTTCCCGAAGGCGCGGCCTCGGAATTCGCGCAGGTGGCTTTGCGTCACGGCGTCTCGGTCGTACCGGGACCGCTCGCCTCTCCCGACGGAGGATTCGACGATCACCTGCGTCTGCCCTACGTCCTCGGGCCCGAGCAGATGGAAGAAGGCGTTCGTCGTCTCGGCCGAGCCTGGGAGGTCTACGCGCCCAGTCCCCGGCGCGCCCGCGCGAGTCTCGACGTCCTGGTCTAGAACCGGGTTCGTCGTTTGGGCGATCCGGGCGGGGCGGATCAGATCTTGCCGAGCAGCTCCGCCGCAACTTCCTCGGGCGCGCGCGCAAGAACCATCGTGAAGCTCTCTTCGGACGGGCCGATCGACTTGAAGCGCGCGATTTGAAACGCGCGCGCGTACTTGCACGCAACGTACAGAAGCTGCGCTCGCAGCTCTGCCACCGGCATCTTCTGGCTCGCGTTGCGGCGCGCCATGCGTTCGAACCAGACCAGGAGCGTGTCCTCGAAGGCCTCGGCCTCCTCCTCCATGAAGCGATAGAACGAGACGAGAGTGGCATGGATGACGGGCAGCGCCTCTTCGAAGACGGGCAGGATCTGCCCCTGGATCGGCGCCCGCTTAGGCATCGCCCGCACCAGACATTTGGAGCTGTCCGCGCGGACGGTTTCGCTGAAAGGCGCTGTCCCTGCGGACAGGCACAGCCGCGGATTTCATCCCTTCTCCGCGAACATTCGTTGCCGCCTCGGCTGGATGGATCATCGCTCGCCTGGCTCGGAAAAAGGTAAACGATTACGCCCGGATCGTCAAAAGGTCCACGGATAAGATCGGCGCGAAGACCGCAACCCAGGAGGGGGAACGATGGGCTCGCTCGCCGCCTTTCTGCTTGTTCTGTTTGGCCTTACACCCGCGGCGGCCGCTGCTGCGGAGATCTCCGCGCCCCTGCCTTCGATTTCGGACAGGGTCCGCGACCTCAAGAAGCAGGAGGGATTCATTCCGCTCTATTGGGACGCCCGCCGGGGAGAGCTTCTGTTGGAGATCCCGGCGACGTTGGGGGATTTCCTCTATGGCTCGGGACTCGCCGGCGGTGCCGGGCTCATCGAGGTAACGCTGGATCGCGGGGAGCTGGGATCGCTCGGGATCTGCCGGTTCGAACGGGTGGGCCCGCGAATCATCCTCCGCCAGAAGCAGACCACGCACAGAAGCGGCTCGCCTGACGCGGAGCAGACGCGGGTGGTGGAGGAGTCGTTTCCCACTTCGATCCTCGCGTCGCTCCCGATCGTGGCGGAAGAAGGAGGCCGCTCCCTCGTCGACGCGACCGCCTTCCTTCTCGCCGATCGCGGGATCGTGTCCGCGCTCAAGCAGGCGCACCTGGGCGAATGGAAGCAGGTTCTCGCCCGCTCGAGTCTGTCTCTGGATCGGACCGGAGCTTTTCCGAAGAACACGGAGATCGAGGCGGAGGTGACGGTGGTCTCGGAGAACCCGCCCCCGGCGGTGGCCGCGGTTCTGCCCGACGGCCGAACGATGACACTCCGCGCGCATCACACGTTCTTGACGCTGCCCGAACCGGGCTTCACGCCTCGTCCACTCGATCCTCGGGTCGGATTCATCCCCGAACGGTATCTCGACCACACCGCGCCGTACACCGAGCCGATCGAAAGGTACCTCGCCTCCCGCTGGCGGCTCGAAAAGAAAGATCCGGCGGCTGCGGTGTCGGAGCCGGCGGCGCCGCTCGTCTACTACCTGGATCGAGGAATTCCCGAGCCGGAACGCTCGGCGATCCGTGCGGCGGCTCTCTGGTGGAATCACGCGTTCGAGCTGGCGGGGTTCCGGGACGCGATCGTCATCAAAGACCTTCCTCCCGGCGCGACGTTCCTCGACGCGAGGTACTCCGGCATCGAATGGATCGACCGAGCCGAGCGAAGCTGGTCGTTCGGCGAGATCCAGGTCGACCCGCGAACCGGCGAGATCCTGCACGGGGTCGCGCGCATCGATTCGCATCGCCGCCGGACGACGGCCCGCATCTGGCAGAACGCAAAACGCCGCTCTTCGGCTTCCGCCTGCACGGCCGGAGAGTCTCCCGACCTGTCGTGGCTCGCGGCGGGCGATCCCGAAATCGACGAGCAGACTCTGGTTCTCGAGCGGCTCGCCTATCTCTCGGCGCACGAGGTGGGACACACGCTCGGGCTCATGCACAACTGGGCGGCGACCACGTTCGGGTGGGGCTCGGTGATGGACTACCTCGCGCCGAACATTCAGGTCAAAGACGGCCGCCTCGATTTCTCCGACGCGTATCCCAAGGACATCGGGTCCTACGATCGCCTGATGATCCGTTGGGGCTACACGCCCGGCCTCGACCGCGCACAGCTCGATTCGATCGTGCGCGAGAGCTACGCGAAGGGAATCGTCTATCCGCTGGACACGGACGCTCGCTGGGCCGAATACGACTGGGGCGCGGATCCGGTCCAGTGGCTCGCGACGACTCAGGATGCGCGCCGGATCATCCTCGATCGGTTCGGTCCCGAGCAGCTCGCGCCGGGAGACTGGGTCTATACGCTTCAGCAGCGATTCAACCTCGCGTACCTCTATCACCGCTTCGGCATTCAGACCGCCCAGCAGTTCATCGGCGGCCAGTTTCAGGCCAACGCGGTCGCTGGGGACGGTCAAAAGCCGGTCGCGGAAGTCCCCGCCGCTCAACAGAGGAAGGCTCTCGATCTTCTGATCGCCGCTTTGGAACCGAGGAACCTCGACATTCCCGACCGGATCCTCGCGGCGCTCGTGCCGCCGCCCTCCGGCACGATGCGATCCCAGGAGCAGTTTGCCTCCGAAGCCGGCGATGCGTTCAGCCTCTGGACGGCCTCGCGCGTCCTGGCCGGACTGATCGTGCGGCCGCTGCTGGAGCCCGAGCGCGCCGCGAAGCTTTCGCTCGCTTCCGGACGCGGCGCCCTCACGCTCGACGCGGTGATCTCGCGGCTCGTCGCGGCGACCTGGGGCGCTCCGGCCACGGCATCCGACCGAACCAACAAGCTTCTGCGCGTCTCCCAACGCGTCGTGCTCGACGCGATGCTCGACCTCGCTGCGCGTCCCAACGCCTCTCCCGAAGTGCGAGCCGCCGTCTACGCGCGTCTGGAGAGTTTGAGAAAAGAACTGAAGAGCCGTCACTCGACCGACGTGGCAGTAGAAGCGCACGTTCGTCTGGCCGAGCGAGATCTGAGGGAATTCCTGGACGAACCGGAAACGCGCAAAGAACGTCCCCCACGGCCGGCCGTTCCGCCGGGAAGGCCGATCGGGGACTAACGGGTCACTTCTTCTTTACGGCGGCAATGGAAACGTCGTCCTCCGGTAGGCGGCTCCCGAGGAAAGAGTTCAGCTGCCGCGAAAGATCTGACACGAGCTCCTGAGGTCGGGAGCCCGCGAGGAGCCTAACCGTCCGTTCGATTCTCTCTTCTCCGAAGGGAGCGTCGGACGCGTCGCGCGCCTCGTAGAGGCCGTCGGAATAAAGCAGTAGCGTTTCTCCTCCCGCGAGCGTGCTTGAAGAAGTCTCCCAGGAGAGATTCGCCCGGATTCCGAGCGGATACGAGCCGGTGCCGAAGCGGCGGACGATCTT
>DATDNV010000007.1:0-2305 GCA_036518075.1 Thermoanaerobaculia bacterium | reverse complement strand
GCGGAACCCGCCGTCCGTTGGCGATTTTCACGCGCACAGTCTAACCCGCATTATTCACGAGCGACTTCAGCGGCCTCCGGCGCGGGCGCTCGGTGCCGCGAACAGGCGCCGAGCATTTCCCTCAACGAGGCCTGCCCCGCTCCGGGGCCCCGGTTTAGAAAGTTTGATTGGCTGCGAAGCGCCGGTGCAGATGTTCGTGCAGCGGGCCGGTGCAGACGTTAGACTTTTCTCGGAGGTCGCCATGGCCGACGCCAAGCCGCTTTCGCTTCAGGTCTCGATCGATGACGCCACAGCCGAAGGCCACTACGTCAACTTCGCCAACATCCTTCACAATCCGACGGAGTTCGTGATCGATTTCGGAAGAGTCGTCCCGGGCCGTACCGACGTGAAAGTGCAATGCCGGGTGCTCACGACCCCGTTCCACGCCAAGCAGCTCCTGCGGGCGCTCCAGCAGAACATCGAGATCTACGAGCGCAACTACGGGGAGATCCGCTCCGAGTTCGCCGCTCCGCAGCCGACGATCGGAACCGATACGACGAACTGAGAACCAGATTCCAGATTCAAGATTCAAAATTCAAGATTCAAAACGGGCTGACTGACTTGCATCTTGAATTTTGAATTTTGAATTCGGAATTCTCTTCAGCACTCCTCCCCCGATGACCACGTCTCCGTCGTAAAAGACGCAGGACTGTCCGGGCGCGACCGCCCGGACCGGCCGGTCGAAAAGGATGCGCGCTCTCCCGCGGGCGGGAATGATCGTCGCCGGCACTTCCGGAGCGCGATGGCGAACGCGCACGTGTGCGCGGAACGGCTCCTCGCGCGCGCCGGACGGGAACGCCAGCCCGTGCACTTGCGCCTCGGACGTCTCGAGCTCCGATGCGGGGCCCACGACGACCCGATTGGCGGCCGCGTCGACCGAGAGCACATACAGCCGCTCGGAGGCAGCCACGCGCAGTCCCCGACGCTGGCCCACCGTGAATCGGAAGTGTCCGTCGTGCGGACCGAGATGTCTTCCTCCGGAATCCTCGATCGAACCCGGAATCGACGGCAGAGTCCGCCCCATTGCCGCCGCCTGCTCCTTGACGAAGTCCCCGGCTCGCGTTCCTTCGGGAACGAAGCAGATCTCCTGACTCTCCGGCTTGTCCGCGTTGGGGAGGCGTGCGCGGCGCGCGTGAGCGCGAACCTCTTCCTTGGTCAGATCCCCCACGGGGAAACGGGCCGCCTCGAGCTGAGCGGCGGACAGCTCATAAAGAAAATAGGACTGATCCTTCTGCGGATCCCGGCCCTTCTTCAGCAGGATCCGGCCGGTTCGCGGGTCCTCCTCCCGACGCACGTAGTGTCCCGTCGCGACCGCGGAGCATCCGATCGCCCGCGCTCGCTCCCAGAGTGTCGCGAATTTGACCTGTCCGTTACAGGCCGAACAGGGAATGGGAGTTTCGCCTGCGAGGTAAGAGGCGACGAACGGGGCGACGACCCGCTCCCGGAACTCCTCTTCCAGGTTCATCACGTAATGCGGAATGTCGAGCGTCCATGCGGCGGCCCGCGCGTCGGAGAGGTCCTCGGCCGTGCAACACCGGCCCGTGCGCCCCGGCTCCCCGGAATGATCCCAGAGCTGCATCGACAGCCCGACCACCTCGTGTCCCTGTTCCTTCAAGAGCAGGGCGGCAACCGAAGAGTCGACTCCTCCCGACATGGCGACGGCGATGCGCATCGAACTAAGGTATCAGCTTTGCTGTTCGGCCTTCTTCTCTGTCATTCCGAGGAGCCCCTCCACTCTCATGTCATTCCGAGGAGCGAAGCGACGAGGAATCTGCTCTCCCTGACCAACGCGGTTAGATTCCTCGCACAGCGTGTCCTGAACTGACACGTGACTCGAACCATATGAGTAGATCCCTCGCTCCGCTCGGGATGACAAGAAGCGTGAGGGACTCGGGAGGACAGGACCCTGATCACCCTCGCGGCGTGATGATCAGCATCAACGTCGATCCCCCAATCGAGAACTCTCCCTGGTTCTCGATCGGGGACGTTTGGACCGGCTCCTCGGCCATGAAGGTGCCGTTGGTCGATCCGAGATCGACCAACGTGACTTTCTCCCCGGCCACTTCCAGCGCGGCGTGCTGCCGCGAGATTTCCGGGTCGTCGACGTTGATGTCCGCGTCCTGACGGCCGATGACGACACGCGGCTTCTCGATCGGATAGATCTTTCCCGCCTCCGGCCCCGCAATCACGGCGAGAGACAGTTTCGTCGACGCAGGCATCTTCAGCTCCGAGCTGCTCGGACGACGCGGAGCCGCGATCGGGTTCT
>DATDNV010000006.1:0-3620 GCA_036518075.1 Thermoanaerobaculia bacterium | reverse complement strand
CGGCTCCCGGCCGTTGCCGTCGGTGTGCGCTTCCCGCGGGGCGGCCGCGAGGGCGATGGGCGCGGTCCCGGAGCGCCGGGCGTGCGCCAGATCGCGGCCTGAAAGGTCGCGGCGTACTCGAAGGAGACGTTCATGAACTCCCCGGGCCGGTCGGTCGAGAGTTTGCCTTCGGCAAACCGCCCGTCGAATTTCGTCGGCTCGAAGCGGTGCATCCCCGATACCGAAACGAAGCCCTGAGTCTTCGCGAACGCCGGATGGCGCAGGACCCCGGAGATCGGCCGCTTCTCGGAGTCGATCACGACCTCGACCGAATGGAGCTTTCCCTCCTGCGCCATGCGGTTTCGCACGAAGTCGTCGTTGAGCGCTTCCTCGGTGAGCGAGACATCGGAAAGGATCACACGGATGTCTTCCTTCGAGGGGTCGAAGAACCCTTTCTCCGCGCGCGCGTAGGCGTATCGGATCGGGGTCTCCTTTCCCCCGACGATCAGCTTGCCGCTCGCCGACCCTTCGAGAATGGCCGCGGCGGCGACCGCGGCCATGCCCAGGCCCGGTGCGACGAGCATCCAGAGATGGGCCTTTCCTCCGAAGAACCTCCGCATCCGAACCAGCGGATGAAACCAGCGCGCGAGAGGGCCGGGGCGATGCGGGTGCGGCGGCCCGGTTCGGACTTTTTTCCAGAGGATCCACACCGCCGCGGCGAGCGCGATCGCGCCGAGCGCGATGCCGAATCGGTCTGCGATCCGGAGCAGACGCTCGAAGTCGCGCGCGGCGAAGTACCCGAGCAGCACCGAGGAGACTCCCCAGGTGGCGGCCGCCGGAAGATCCCAGGATAAATAGCGCCGGGAAGACAGACCCATCGCGCCGGCCGCGCTCGGAAGCACCGATCTCAGAAAGGGAAGGAATCGCCCCGCGAAGATCTCCCAACCCGCTTTCTTGGTCAGCCAGCGGTGAGCGCGAGCCCAGCGTTTGCCGAGCTTTCGCCGGACCGCGTCCTCTCCGTATCGGCGTCCGAACCGATACCCGGCGTAGTCGCCGGCCATGGGACCGAGAACCGCCGCCGCGAGGATCGGGAAGAGCGGGACCTCTCCCTGCGCAGAGAGAACGCCTCCCAGGATGACGGTGATCTCTCCCGGGAACATCAGTCCAAGAACGATCGAGGTTTCCAGGGCCGGGACGAGAAAGACCGCGGCGACGGCCCAGACGCTCGAAATCGAGAGAAACCAGTCGACGAATCGCTCCATATCGGTCGCTCGTGCAATCTCGATACCGCTGGGGCTTCAACTCGGCCGGCGGAAGAACCCGAGAAGGACGAGGTAGATCCCGTAGGCGCCGAGACCGAACCCCGCGATCACGAGAAGCGCCGAGCCGTACGGAACGTGGTGGATGACGTCGAGGGCCCCTCCGATCTCGTGGAACTTGCTCGGGTCGGCGTCCCGCGCGACGCGAAAGAGAAACCAGCCGATGATCAGAGTGACCACTCCGCGCACGATGTAACCGAACCGGCCGACCCGAAGCGCAAACGGCATCACCGCTTCGAGCTTTCGACGGCGGACGAGCTGACGCCGCAGGCCTCCCGACATTCCCTGCCAGATCTGGAAGGCTCCGATTGCCACGACCACGAGGCCGGCGGTCTCGAGGGCCGTCGGTCCCCAGCGCTGCGCGACGACCCACGCGAGAGCGGGCCGCGAGAAGGAGCCTGTTCGCTGCCGCCGCAGCAGCGTGACGGCGACCCAGGCGAGTCCCGCGTGCGCGATCGCGTCGATGAAGGCAAAGAGGCGGCCCAGGCGAGTCCAGCGGGGATCGGCGGCATCCACCAGGCGCGCCAGCACGAAAGCCCCGAGCCCGACGGCGATCCCGGTGACGATCGTCGAGCCCTCTTTCTGCGAAAGAAGAAACCGAAATGCGCCCGGGAAACCGTGAACGCGGTCTCGCGCTCCCGCAAAAGCCACGCGAACGGCGACGACGCCGAGCGAAACGTAGACCGCGCCGAGAGCGGCGTATCCGAATCGGGTCAGCAGCCGTCGCAGCACGCGGGGATCATGCCATCGGAAAAACCGGCCTGTCTCTAGCTGCGATCTCTCAGCGTTGTTCCAGGAGAGACAGGCGGGCGGGTCCTGCCGCCGTCCACCTCGCGTGCGGCGCTGCGGCCTGAATGTGCTCGTTGACCGAGGAAGGGTCCCTCCGCGCGCACGCGAGGCCTTCGTCCGGCGTCACCCGCCCTCGCTTTGGACTCGGAATCGGGTTTCGAAACCGGCGAAGGGCCGCTTCCCGCAGGTGGCGATGAGCAAGGGAGCCTGGCAGGCGAGATCTGCGACCGAGCGACCAGCGACGGCCGGGCGGCTACTCTGGGAGGCATGGCCGGAGCGGGCTCCAGGGGAAGCGGACCGGCGCCGGGCACGCTCCGCATCACAGCGCCTTGAGAAATGACGCTAAACCGGCGGGCTGTCGCTCGCGTCGAAGGCTTCGATTTCTCTCTGCCACTCCGTGGCGGAGCGGCTCTGGAGGAGCCGCACGCATCGGTTCCAGCGAAGGATGGCGTCATCGTTGCCGCTGGGCCGGATTTTCTCCGCATGCTCGAAGCAATTCATCGCTTCCTCGAAGAGGATCACGACCGTGTGCGGGCGAGCGCCGGAGCGCAGGAGCGCCTTGGCTCGGCGCTCGTGAACGATCCCGGTGTAATAGAGCCGCTCGTAGGGATCCTTCAGGCCCTGGAAGATGCTCTCGGCTTCGGAGTGCCGGTCGGCGGGGCCGCCGGTGAATTGATCGGTGATCGAGAGCGCCAGAAGCCGCATCGCGGTCTGGTGGTCCGACTCGACCGCGAGGATGTCCCGACAGATCGATTCGGCCTCGCCGGGCTCGTTCAGGAATCGGTAGAGCTCGGCCTTGGAGACCGCCTCCGCGATTCCGGCCTTGGATATGGATTTGAGCTTGAGCTCCATAACGCCTCCTTAGGCGAGGGCGTCGGTGGAAGGACGTAGGTCGTGGGGGTTCTCCCTAACCACCTACCGCCTTCGTCCTACGTCCTCTTCCGCTCTCCGCGTAACCTCCGCCAGAGCCTGGTCAGTGGATCGTAGAAGTCATCGATCACGCGCTCCTTCAGAGGAATGATGGCGTTGTCGGTGATGTGGATGTCCTCGGGGCAGACCTCGGTGCAGCACTTGGTGATGTTGCAGAAGCCGAGTCCGAGCTGCTCCTTCAGGAGCTTCGTCCGCGAGACGCGATCGAGAGGATGCATCTCGAGTCCCGCGACGCGGACGAAGAAGCGCGGGCCTCCGAACGAGTCCTTTTTGTCGTGGTCGCGCAAAACGTGGCAGACGTTCTGGCACAGGAAGCACTCGATGCACTTGCGGAACTCCTGCACTCGGTCGATGTCTTCCTGGTACATCTTCCACTTCGTGCCCGGCGCGGGGGAGAACGGCGGGATCTTCTTGTTGACTCGGTAGTTCCAGGAAACGTCGGTCACGAGGTCTTTGATCACCGGGAAGGCCCGGATCGGCGCGACGGTGATGGGCCGGTCCAGAGGGAGCGCGTCGATGCGAGTCTTGCAGGTCAGTCGCGGCCGCCCGTTGACCTCCGCCGAGCAGGATCCGCACCGGCCCGCTTTGCAGTTCCAGCGTACG
>DATDNV010000005.1:0-4438 GCA_036518075.1 Thermoanaerobaculia bacterium | reverse complement strand
GTCCGCGGCAGCGGCCCGGTGGCGGCTCAGCTTCCCGTCGGAACGATGCCTGAGGTTTCGACCATGAGAATCACAGTCCTTTGAGGGGCTCGCGGGCGATGCATCACGCCCCGGGGGACGACGAAGCCCTGCTCACGATCGAGGGTGACGGTGCGATCCTCCAGGTCAATGAGAAACTGGCCAGAGACCACGTAAAAGAACTCGTCATCCGCGTCATGTTTGTGCCAGTGGTACTCGCCCTGAACGACCCCGAGGCGAACGACCGATTCGTTGACCCGGCAGAGAGTCTGGTTGTACCAGGGAAACCTGCAGTCATCGGCGAGCGGCCGGATGTCGATCACCTCGAGAGCATCGTGCAGAATGTTGAGGCGCGTTTCATACGAATACTTGGGTGCGGGCACGGCGTCCTCCATCGAATTTCAGGGGCGATCATCGCAGAGCCCGCTGCCCGTCGCGCCGGCGCGTGCGGTATGTTGGTGCCGGATTCGCTTGGAATCGGGACGAACGCACCGCCGAACTTCCGGCGGCCGTCGCCGCACTGAGGACTGGTGATGCAGATCCGGGTCGCGCAACCTGGTGACATTCCCGAGATCGAGCGGCTTCTGCGATCGGTTCCCGGCGTCTGGCAGGCCGTCTGGCGCGACGACGTCGTGGAGCGGGCGCTGAGCGCCGCCGGCAGGCTCGCCTATGTGGCGGCGGAAACGGACCTCATTGGCTTCGGATGCGCGCATGACTTCGGTTTCCGCGCGTACCTGAGTGAGCTCGTCGTCGCCGAATCGTGGCAGCGGCGCGGCGTGGGCTCTGCCTTGCTTTCCGCGCTCCAGTGCGACGTCGCCGCGCGAGGCTGCAGGCTGGTCGTCGCGGATGTCTTCCCGCCCGCCGTCCCCTTTTACCGCGCACACGGCTGGGACGGGCCGAGCGCGGTCCTGCTTCGGCGAAGGCTAGGCCCTCCGAATACGGCTCTGCGATGAGCCCGTCTCGAACGCGAGGTGGAAGATGAACAAGTCCATCGCGGGGGGGATCGCGTTCATCCTGGCGGGCCTGGTCTTCCTCGTCCTGGGGAGCGGAAGTCAACGCGGGTACCTGGCGATCGGGCTGACCTTCTCCGCGATCGGGGTCATCTTCATCGTGCGCCAACGCCGGATGGGCCGGCTTCCATAAGCTGCATGCGAGCCGCTCGAGAAGGAATGCGATCGGTCACTCTGAGAGTCCGAGTCAAGCCAAACGCCCGCTCGTCGTCGCTCGAACGGCAGCCCGACGGGACGTGGGTCGCGAAGCTCAAGTCGCCGCCGGTCGACGGCAAAGCCAACCAGGAGCTCATTGCGCTCGTGGCGCAGCGCTTCCGATGCCACAAGGCAGCCGTCCGGGTGAAAGCGGGAGCATCCGGGCGCCTAAAGCTTCTCGAGGTGGAACCGGCGTGAACGAGCCGCCATCGGGCGGTCCCGTGTCCCGGCCAACGGCGGCCGCCGTCCAACGCGCGAAGAGAAAACGGACTCGCCAATGGCTGGCGGCGTTCGTGCTGCTGCCGCTCAGTGTTTGGTTTGCGGCGAGTCTCCGCCACGGCTTCGAGGGCAAGACCCTTTCCAACCTCAGCCTCGAGCCCCTGGTCGTGATCGTCGCGAGCTGTCTCGTTTTCTACCTTTGGACCTTGGGCGCGAGAGGAGGTCCTAAGCTGCTCACCGGGTTGATTCTCCTGGTGATCCTTTCAGCCGGCGCCTACGTGCTTCAGCACTTGGTTCCCGGTTTGCGAGAGTGATGAGAGCGAGGCGTCCAGTTGGTCTGCTTCATGCAGACGTATCTCGCGACGCCCAGGACTCGGACGGAAGCATCCGGACAACGAGGACGTAACAGTGACTGCGAGCGAATGGGGCGAGACTCTGGTGGGATTCGTGATTCCCACTGCCGTGGTGATCTGGGGAATCCTGATCCTTTGGCGCTGGTCCCGACCGGGTATCAAGCAACCCGGAGGCTGGGTGGGCGGCATCATCGAGTTCGTTCTGACCTGCGTTTTCGTGATCCTCATCATCCTGGCCTGGGAGCTGTTCAAGACTTGGAAAAGGCAGGTGCACAGTCCGCTACCTCCGCGGACAGCCCAGAGCGAGCGGCACCGGAAGATCCTTGACGATCGAGGGAAGGGCTTTTACTTTGCCGAGGATCGAACCGGCGCGAGTGGAGTTCGAGAGTACATCCCGATGGGATGTCCGGAGGGATCGGTCAGGACGGCGATCGCACCGACTCCGTCAGGCAGATTGAACGGGAATCCCGGCACGACCGCTCCACCCAGCTCAGCCGCCCTTTTGCAGCTCGCCGGCAGGTCCGTGACCTGCACGTACACGACCCCGTTGAACGGGCTGATCTTCCCATCGGCGACGCGCAGCGTGCCGATCGGCGTCCCGCCCGCAACGATCTCCGCCGCCTGGTCCGAGCCCTGCACCGGCTCGAATCGCCAGCCGAAGAGTCCCGCGTAGAAAGCCTTCGACTGCGCGAGATTGCTCGTCGTGATGTCGAACCATGCGACGTGGCCGGAACCGACGTCGGGGGGCGGTGTCTTGCGCTCCGCCGAATGAAGCGTTCCGCTCGACAGAGTCAGAGCCAGAATCCCGGCGATGGCGAGCTTTCGCATCCCTTCCCCCAATTCAAGTTTTCAAGACCTGACCTCATTTCAGCACAAAAGGAGAAGACATGAGAACGTCAAAGATGTTCGTTTCCGGAGTCGCCGCCCTGCTGCTCCTCGGCAGCTTTCCCGCGCTCGTCGCCCAGGACCCCGCGGTCGTGAACGCATCCACGATCAAGGTTCGGATCGACAACAACAAGGTCCGCGTCTTCGACGCGATGTTGAAGCCGGGGGACAAGGAGAAGCTCCACTCGCATCCCGCGTACGTCTTCTACGTGATCGACGGCGGCAAGATCCGCAACCACGCCGCCGACGGAAAGACGACCGATGTCGAGCTGAAGGCGGGGGACGTCGCCTTTCGCGATCCGCTTACGCACTGGGCGGAGAACATCGGCGACACGACGGTCCATGTCCTCCTGGTCGAGGTGAAGAACCCGTCCTGAGAGGGGTCGCCGTCAGTTCTTGAGGTCCGACCGGCAGATGAATCGCCATCCGCCGCCGAGCTCGCTCACCGCCAGCACCAGCTCGTTTCTGCCTTTGACGAGCGGCAGGCAGACGGCGTCGTTCTCCGGTTGACGATGCCCAGAAAACCCGGATCGCGGAAGCTCTGCGCGCTTCGGCCGCGATGGAGAATCCGGCCGTTGAGAGAGACTCTGAGTCGTCGCAGTACTCGATGTTGAGTCTCTTCAGCTGCTCCCGGTCGGAATCGAGCGCGGCGAATCAGGGGCAACGGAGAGCGTTTGCGGCCCGGTCGTGGGCTTCGGGCGCGAAGGGAGAGGCGAGGCCCACGTGCGCAGTCGGGAGCGCTGCGCCGACGAGGCCAGAGCGCAGGGAAAGCGCGGTTCGATGTCGCGTCATGATCTCAACGCCATATCCTTTCTTTGTTTTGGTACGTACGAACGAACGTACGCCGTGTTGTGGAGTCATTGCCGGCGCTCGGGTATCGGCGATGGCGTGGGCCTAGGGACAAAGGCCGTCGTTGGAGGGATGAATGAGAGCTCGAGGGGAGTGCGATGTCGCGTCTTCGCGTCCATAGCTTCTCGATCTCGATCGACGGCTACGGCGCCGGTCCCCGCCAGGATCTCCAGAATCCGCTGGGCGTCGGCGGACCCGCGCTCTTCGACTGGTTCTTTCAGACACGGTGCTGGCAGCGGATGCACGGGAGCGACGGCGGCGAGACCGGCGTCGACGACGACATGGCGGCGAAAGGCTTTGCCGGCATCGGCGCCTGGATCCTCGGCCGCAACATGTTCGGCCCGATTCGCGGGCCCTGGCCGGACGAAAGCTGGAGCGGCTGGTGGGGCGAGGACCCGCCGTACCGCACGCCCGTCTTCGTTCTGACGCATCACGCGCGAGCGCCTCTCCGGATGAAGGGCGGCACGGAATTTCGATTCGTGACCCAGGGCATTCAAGCGGCTCTCAATGAGGCGCGAGACGCGGCCGCGGGCCGCGACGTCCGGCTGGGCGGCGGCGTGTCCACGATCCGGCAATACCTGCAGGCGGGCCTCATCGACGAACTACACCTGGCGATCTCGCCCGTGCTGCTCGGTACCGGCGAGCACCTCCTCCGCGATCTCGACCTTCCGGCACTGGGCTACGAGTGCAGTGAGCACGTCGCTGGCAGGCGGGCGGCAGCGCACGTCATTGTCCGGAGACGGGCGTGATCCACTCTGTCCGGGAGCGCGGCCGAGCACTCTTCGGCTTCGGGTGTTCTGCGGCGCTGATCCTCCTGTTTCTCTGCTTTCCTTGGCCGGCCGGCGGCACGTCCGTCTCGGGCACGACGGCCTTCATCCTCGACGGCAATCGAGTGTACGCAGAGGTGGG
>DATDNV010000004.1:0-4459 GCA_036518075.1 Thermoanaerobaculia bacterium | reverse complement strand
GGTCGCGTTCTGGAGCGAGCTCGCGTCCCAGTACCCGATCGTCTCGATCGAAGACGGCGTGGCGGAATCGGACCGGGAGGGCTGGGTCGCGCTCACGAAGAAACTCGGCGAGAAAGTCCTGCTCGTTGGCGATGATGTCTTCGTGACCAATCCCGAGATTCTCGCCAAGGGGATCGAGGACGGCATCGGAAATGCGCTGCTGGTGAAGCTCAATCAGATCGGAACGGTCACGGAGACCCTCGATGCGGTGAGGATGGCGCAGTCCAACTCCTATCGCGCCGTCGTGTCTCATCGCTCGGGCGAGACGACCGATGACGCGATCGCCGATCTGGCCGTCGCGGTCAACTCGGGCCTGATCAAGACCGGGTCCGCGTGCCGCGGCGAGCGGCTCGCCAAATACAATCGTCTTCTCGAGATCGAGGAAGACCTGGCCGGCGAATCCGTTTTTCCCGGCGCCGGCGCGTTTCTCCGATGAGCACCGCGCCGCCAGCCCCCAAAACGCCGCGGCCTCTGGCCGCGTTCTTCCTGTCGCTCGGGGCGTCGGCGCTGGTGCTTGGCTTGCTCCTGATCTCCGACGGCCGGGTGCTGGAGTTGAAGCGGGTCAAGGAGGAGACGCGGCAGCTCGATCAACAGATCGACGCTCTGAAGAAGGAGAACGATCAACTGCGCGCCTCGATCGATGCGGCGCATCGTCGGGGCTTCCCGATCGAGAAGGTGGCACGGGAAGAGCTCCAGCTCGTGCGCCCCGACGACATCGTTCTTCTCTATCCGGAAGGAAGCATCTCGGGCGAGAAGCCTCCCGCGTCCGCAACGACCCGGCGTATCGAGCCCTGAAAGTCGAGAGTCTCCGCTTCTAGGTCTGACTCGGTCCGCTCTCGGATCGGAGCGTCCGAGCGAGCGCGACCGCGACCAGGATCCCGCGTTCTCGAGACGCGTGCGTATCTTCGAGAGAGTTCTGGGCGCCCTGTACCGCGTCGGCTCGATCGTCGGCCTCGCTCGGGCGCTGCCCTTCCTCTTCTGGAGCCATGCCTCCTCGGCAGGCGTCGTCACATGGTGTGTTTCTTGGGCAGCGGTCCCAGCGAGCCATCGGACCAGGTACGCACCGGGATGAAGACGAGCATTGGCTTGGTTAGCGACGATGCGGGTGAGCGCCAATGCTGTGTCAACGGTGGCTATGAGTTTCGGATTTCGCGTTGGTCGCAGCCTGGACCGGGACGTAGGGACCGAGGCTCCCATCGGACCATTTCGGCGTCACCACGAAGAAGGTCGTGATCGGTTCCGTGGTGCTTGTGGTCGAGAAGATCGGCCCGCCACGAAAATTGGCGCCCCAGATCGAGCCCTCGGTGGCGGGCACGAAGAACATGACATGGGGATACCAACGCGCCTCCGCACCCGGCTGCGGGTCTTGTATGTACTGCTCTTTCGACAACATGTAAGCCATGGACCCGGGAGCGGGTGAGCCGATCTCATGGGCCGCCAACGCCGCCTTCGTTCGGGCCACCATCTCCTCCTTGGAGACTCCTGCGAGCACCCATTGGGTCCGCTTGAGATAGTCCGGAAGTACCGAACTCGCCGCAGCCGCATTCAAGCAATGCGGCGTGCGGATCTTGGGGTTCCAGAACTCGGGTTGGTCGAAGTCCTTCCCCCACGACCTCGCCACGAGACACACAAAGCCATTGGTTCCCTTCACCGCTGTCTCGTAGCCGTGCGCACCGAGGACCAGGATCTCGGCCTGGTCCGAGACCGCAGCGGGTCCTGCGCTACGCGCGAGAGCGATCTCGGCGGCCTGGCTTGTGGGCATGTACTGCTCGGGGGGAACCATCGCGGGATAAAGATTCTTGGGGGCTTGCGATTGCGCTGCAGCAGCTTCGCTCAATGCAGCAAGGAGGGCTGACGCGAGAAGACCCGCAGTCTTGCGTTGATTCATCATTGTTTCACTCCGTTCATCATTTCGATCAGCGACAAGAAAAAGGGCCGCCGGAGAGGAGGGTCAATCGTCTCCGGCGGCGCAGAGGAAGAGGAAGGGTCTCCTAAAACGAGATGCGAGCGCCGAATCTCCAGATGCGGGGACTCTGGATCTCCTTGATGTTGCCCGTTTTCGCGATACTGAGCCGATTAAACTCCTGCAGGGTCGTGTTCTGGTTGGTCACGTTGAAGCAGTCGGCCGACAGCGTCACGTTCGAAGTCGCTGTGATCGGAACAACCTTCTCGAGGCGGAGGTCGACTTCGTAGACGTTTTTGTACCGCTCATCGTCGAGGTTCGATACCGCGACGTCACGCACGTAACCGTCGTCGCCGGCCTGACGCACGTACCAGTTGATCGGGTATCCCTGGCGTCCGTACACGCTGCCGGCGACGTTGAAGTTCAGGGGAAGCTGATAGAGGCCGTTGACATTGAACTGCCACTTGGAGTTCATGTAGACGCTGTCTTTGGCTCCGCTGCCCGTGGAACGAACCGCAACGTAGGAACCATCCGCGCAGGTTTGACCCGTATAGGCTAATTCCGGATTGCCCCCATCGGCCGACTGGCCGGGGAGCCGATTTGTCGGATCCACGCAGCCGTTAGCGCCGACGTGCTGCTTGTTGTCGTTCCAGGTGAAGTTGCCTCGCATCATCCACTTGTTGGAGAGTCTCTTGGTAAGCACCAGGTCCAAGCCGTTGTAAGTCTGGTTGTAGTCGGACCGGCTGCTCCAAACGTAGCCGGGAGGAACGGCGACGCCCGGTTTCAACTCATAGACCGGCGCCGAGTAGGGTGTCCCGTCCGGAAGCGTGCCGGAGACCGTTTCGTACTGGAAGTAATCGGCCGACGTCACACCGGTGGGCGAACGGAAGAGTTGATCCTTGAACTTGCGGTAGGTGTAGACGACGCCGACCGCGAAAGCTGGGAAGAGCTCATGATCGACACCGGCGATGATCTCGTCCGTCCTCGGAGCCCGAAAGCCCGGAGCAAAGCTCTGAGGCGAAACCACCGATCCCGGGTTCGCCGGATCGTACCCGCGTGAGTTGAGGAAGTGGTTGAGGTCCACCTCGCCCGGCTCGACCAGGTTGTTGCCGTTCGCGTCGTTCCAAGCGTAGTAAGCGTAAGAGACAGTATTGGTTGGATTCATCTGCCCGGTCTGGTTGGTTCCCAGCGCTTCCGCATAGCGCGCGTAGCTTGCCTTGAAGACCGTGTTGTGGTTGGCGCCCAGAGCGTAGGTCAGACCTACGCGCGGCTGCCAATCATTCCATGTGAATGGCTTGTCCTGACCAGGGTAGTTCACCGTTGGAAGAATCTGCGGGAACGTGGGATTGCCCTGGATGGTCGTCGCCGCGTTGTTCCCGTACTGCCGGTCCCAGCGAACGCCGAGATTGACCGTCAGGCGATCCATCGTGATCGCGTCCTGGAGGTATGCGTTGTAGTAGTAGTTGCTGATGTGCAGGTTGGACTGCCGCGTGATCACCGCGCACGGCACCGCGCAGTCGGACAAATCTCCGTAGGTCTGGGCTGCGAGCCCCCCCGACCCGTCGCCGGGCCACGCGCTCGTCGAGAACGTTTGTGACTTAAGGTATCCGAATCCTGCCTTCAACTCGTTGCCGATCGAGCCGGCGTTGAAGAAGTAAGACACATCGCCCTTGACCTGACGCTGCGGACGCGGAAACTGACCGTACTCGTACGTGTTGTGCCACACTGCATTCGCGTCAACGAAAGCTTGTGTTGAGAGGCCGCCTTCAGGAGTCAGTGTGAAGTTGTTATTACTGCCGTTGTACTGGGCGGTGAGGAAGAGGTTAGAGCCAATGATCTGGGAGTCTTCGAACTTCCAATTGTTGCCTGGCGTCGTCTGATCCCAAGACGTCGGCTGCGTACGGGTCGGGCCGGCGCTGCGGCCGAACTTCAGCTTGTCGCTGCGCAGAAACCAGATATCAAACGCATTGGACGGAACGATCTGCCAGTTCAACTTCGCGTTGAAGTCCTCCAGGGTCGTCCGGTCCAAGAGCCCGTTGGGCGGGACGACCAGGTTGATCTGGTCGCGCCCGTACGAGCCCCACAGCCAGAGCGTGTCCTTCACAATCGGTCCGCCGACCTCGGCGCCGGTGTCTGTGATCGAATTGATGTGGTTGCCGGAGGTGATTCCGGCGGCATTGGCGTTGTCCGGCAGGTTGTCGGACTGGAAATGATGGTCGGTTTCATAGAGGCGAGCGCTGCCGTGGATCTCATTGGTCCCGCGCTTGGTCACCATGTTCAGGTGAGCCCCGGACCCTTGGACGGAAGCGTCGCTGCCGCCCGTGATGACCTGCATTTCCTGGAAAGAGTCGAAGTCATAGTAGCCGGCAGAGCCAGCGGGGTTGGCGCCTGGGAGCGACATGTCCGTAAAGTTGACCCCGTCTACTGCGAACGTTCCCTGCGTCGAGCCGTGGCTCATGAAGTTGGACTGCTGGCCTGACTCCGAGCCGCCCACATTGATTCGGTCGATCTGAACAC
>DATDNV010000003.1:0-8117 GCA_036518075.1 Thermoanaerobaculia bacterium | reverse complement strand
TCGACGACGTTCTCGCCTTTTCGCAAACCAACGTCGTTCCGATCAGCGCGCTGGTGCGGGATCTCCGCATCAACGAGCTGAAGAAGCGCGCGCAATCCGCGGATCGCGAGGATGCCTCCTCGGCGGAGCGGCTCCTCGCTTCGATCTTCGGGCGAACCTCGTACTACTTCGCCGGAGAAGCGCTGGAAAAGAAGGAGTACAGCCGCGCGATCTATTTCCTCACCGTCGCCACGGAAGTGCGCCCCGAGAGCCCCTATGCCTGGTACAACAGGGCCTGCGGTTGGGCGCGCGCGGGCAACCGCAAGAAGGCGCTCGAGGACCTGAGCGTCGCCGTGGAAAAGGGATTCCACGACCGGGCGCTGATGGAGAAGGATCCTGACCTCGTGTCTCTCAAAGACGATGTCGCGTTCGCCGAGATCCTGCGCGGCATTCCGGACGCCGGAGAGGCAGCGCCGAAATCCTGACTGTCCGGGAGGAACGCCTGGAAGGGTTTGCTCGCGGGCAGCGTGGGATCGAACGAAACGGCGAGGGCGGGTGACGCCGGACGAAGGCCTCGCGTGCGCGCGGAGGAAGACATCTGAACCGGCCCGCTGCGCGGGCCAATCTACCTTTCTGACCGGGAGCGACGCACGCCGGCACAGCCCTCGGTTAGAAAGTTTGCGGCGCTGGTCGCGCAGCGACCGCCCGCGCCGCCAGTCGCCGGCGGCAGGACCCGCCCGACTTCTCCGGGAGCAACTCGTCGCAGAATGCCAGAACTGAGCAGATCTACGGGAACAAAGTCCCTACCTCGTCTCGGCCCTCTCCTGCGCGATGAACCAGTCGACGTGCTTCTCGAGCACCGCCAGGGGCATGGCGCCGGACCCGATCACGGCGTCGTGGAAACGGCGGATGTCGAATTTCGGACCGAGCTCCTTTCGGGCCTTCTCCCGCAGCTCGACGAATTTCCACATCCCCATCTTGTAGGCGAGCGCCTGCGCGGGGATGTCACAGGAGTAGCGCAGCGTCTCCGTGTCGATCTCCTTGTCCGACTGGAGCGTGTTGTCTTTCATGTAGGCGATCGCTCGTGCGCGCGGCCAACCGAGAAGATTCATGCCCGTGTCCACTACCAGCCGCGTCGTGAGAAAGAGATCGAAGGCCACTCGTCCGCAGCGGTCGTAGGGATCCGCGTACATCCCCATCTCGTCCGCGAGAGCGGAGCAATAATCCGCCCAGCCCTCGACGAAGGCATCGTAGCCGCCCAGCCGCCGGAATTTCGGCAAGCTCGCGTTCTCCATCTGGATGTTGAGCTGAAAGTGATGGCCGGGCACGAGCTCGTGAGAGATGAGCGACCCGGCCCCGATGAGATTGCGGTCGCTCAATTGGGAACCGTTGTACTTGTAGTACCCCCTGGGTTCCTGCGCCGTCGGAATCTGGTAGTAGCCGAAGGTCATCGCCCCTTCGAGCTCCGGCTCGAGCCTCTCCACGCCGTAGGCCGCGCGCGGAGTCTTCCCGAAGAAATCCGGCACCTTCGCGACGATCCGGTTCTGGGCCGCGAGAAGCCGCTCGCCGACCTCCTCGGGCGTCTTCGCGAAGAATCGCGAGTCGGTTTTCAGGAACCGGCGAAAGTCGGTGAGCGTTCCCGAGAAGCCGACTTTTCGGCGCAGGCCGTCGAGCTCGGTGTTGAGACGTTCGACCGCCGCGAGGCCGAGCTTGTGAATCTCTTCCGGCTTCGCGTCCGGCGAGGTCGTGCGCTGAGCAAGCACGCGATAGTAGTCGCTGCCGGCCGGATATTGCCCGAGCCCGACCGCCGAAGGCGCGCCAGAGGCGTAGTCGCCGGATATGTAGGACACGAGGCTCGAAACCGCCGGCCGGACGCGGGAGCCGATCGTTTCGGCGAGCCGACTCGAGAACCATTCGCGGTCCGAGTCCCCGAGTGAGCCGAGCCGCGCGCCGCCCACCCAGAGAAGATTCTGGTTCTTCTCTTTGCCGAGCGACGCAAAGGCGCCGGCGACCAGAGGAATCTCTTCCTTCGGCAGCCGGATGCCGCGTTTCTCCTGTTCGCGCAGCTTCGTCTCGAACGCGTGAACGAGATCGGCGTATTGAGACGCGAGCGCCAGGTAGCGCTCGGCATCGGAACGTCCACGAAACGGGTGCGAGGCGACGGCCAGATTCACGCCGAGAGCTTGAAAGGCGTACGGAGTCATTGGAAAAGTCAGCCAGTAGCGAGCAGGCGCGTCTGCCAGAACCCGGGCCTGCTCCTTCAAGATCGCGAGCGAAAGCTGGTCTTCGTGCGAAAGATCCTTCTCCGAGGCGCGCGCGAGCTTCGCATCGAGGGATCGGCCGAATGCCGCGCGCTCCTCGACCTGCTTCAACGAGATGTCGGGAAGGCGGTCGACCGAAAGGCCCTCCTCGACGCGAACGTTCAAGTCCTCGCGCTCGAGAAACGCCCAGTACTCGTCCCCCGCCGTTCGAACGATGTCGGAGCTCGTCCCCGGCGAGTCGATCCCGAGCGTCGAGAAAGCGATTGCCAGCGCCGTGAGCACGAGCGCCCGGCTGGTCCAGCGGCGAGGAGCGGGAGCGGTCAGCGCTCCTCGCCTGAAGACGCTCCGCGCGCCGGCGTTTGGAATCTCGCGAGCGTAAAGAGCGGCTCGAGAGGCCTTCGCTCGAGCACATTGTCCGCGACCAACTCACCCAGAGCCGGCCCGTGCTTGAAGCCATGCCCCGAGCCTCCGCCGACGATCCAGACGTTCGGACAGAACGGATGCCGGTCGACGAGAAAGTGTTGGTCCGGGCTGTTCTCGTACTGACAAACGCGCGACTCGATCACGGGCGCGTTCTTCAAGGCCGGGAATCGCCGGGCGAGGTATTTTCGCGCCTCGTCGACCGCGGCCGCGGAGACGCGGCGATCGCCGTCGGTCGGATCGAACGGCTCGCCGCGAGTGTCGTCCGCGATCTTGAAACCGCGCCGTTCGTTGGCGGGGATGCCGTAGAACCGCGGTCTCTCGAGCCAGATCGGCAGCCGCATCTCGGAGAAGCGATCATCCCCTGCCGGCGTTCCGAAAAACAAGACGTCCTGGCGGGTCGGCAGGATGCGTTTTCCCACGACGTCCGGAAAGAGCCGCGGCAGCCACGGGCCGCATGCGAAGACGAAGCGATCCGCCTCGAGATTCGTTCCGCTCGAAAGTCGCAGGCTCCGGAGCGGCTGCGTACTCGACGCAACGGCCGGCGGCTCCACCGCCGCCTCGATGTAGCGTCCTCCCTCCGACAGCAAACCCTCGAGGACGTCGGCGCAGGACCGCCTCGCCATGAGATAGCCGGCGTCCTTTTCGAGCAGGCCCCATTGAACTCCCTCGAAATCGATCTGAGGGTAGCGCCGGTTGAGCTCCGCGGCCGACAGCTCTTCGAAACGGAAGCGGCTCTCCCGCAGCATCGGGATCGAAGCTCGGACGAACGGCTCGTCGCCGCTCGCCATCCAGAGCGCGCCAGTGCGGTGATAGAGCTTCTTCTTCCAGCTTTTTTCCGCCTCGCGCCAGAGCGTGAGAGCGCGAGCGGCCATTCGCGTAAAGATCCCGTCCGGCCCATAGGAACCTCGAATGACGCGAGTCTCGCCACCCGACGAGGCTCGCGAATTGCCCGGGCCCCAGGCGTCGACCAGCGTGACCTGCGCGCCGCGGCGCCGCAAGAAAAGCGCAGTCCATCCGCCGAACGCCCCCGCTCCGACCACGACGACTCGGGGCGCCGCTCGCCGCCTCGTCTGCTTCGGTGGCGAAGCCGGCGTCTTGACCCGAGTGCGGCGGATTCCTGCCTTCATGTCCTTCGGCGCAGTTTACCGGTCACTCGCGAGCTCTCCAGCCGATCCCCGTTGGAGCGCAAGGAGCAGCGCGACGCCCGCCGCGATCAAAAGGGGCGCTGTCGCGGCTCCCGGTACATAGCCGCGAAACACCAGAGTCCCCGCCAGATGTCCGCAGCCGTTCAGGATCTCGATGATCGCCGCAGCCCAGGCGATCGCGATCGCCCAGGGACGGCGCAACGATACGAACGGCGCCACGCCCAGAAGAAACGCGATGATCCCCATGTTCGTCACGGCAAAGCTCGTCGGCGTCATCCCCATTCGGGGAAGCCCGAGCCGCTCGGTCGCGGTCCACATGAAGTCGTAGAGACGCGACGACATCTCCTCGATGCTGTGCGCGGACTGCGCGAGTCCGAGCAGCCAGAATCGCAACCCCAAACGGTCCATCTTGCGAGCCTGCATATAATCCCGCCGCCTCATTGAAGACCGAGCTGTTCGAGCCCGCAAGGAGAAAACGATGATGCCGCGAATCCTTCGCCTCTTCCTTCCGCCGGCGTTGGTCCTCTTCCTCGCCCCCACGCTGTTCGCGCAGGGGCGCGAGCCCGCTCGGACTCCCACGATCGCCAGCGACGACGTGTCGGGCGACAAAGACAAAGAGAAGGACAAAGACAAGGCCAAGGACAAGAAGGCGGATGAGAAGCCGGCCAAGGAGGAGAAGCCGGTCGTCACCCACCACGAGATGCTCGTGAATGGAAAGCCATTCAAGTACACCGCGACAGCGGGCTTCATGCCGATGAAGGACGAGAACGGGAAGCTGAAAGCGAACATCTTCTTCATCGCCTACACCAAGGACGGGGCCACGGCCCGCCGGCCCATCACCTACACGTTCAATGGAGGTCCGGGCTCGTCATCGGTATGGCTGCACCTGGGAGCAGTCGGGCCCAAGCGCGTATTGATGACCGACGAGGGCCAGGCGCTCCCGCCGCCGTACCGCCTGGTGGACAACGATTACACCTGGCTCGCTTTCACGGACCTCGTCTTCATCGATCCCGTGACGACCGGCTACAGCCGGCCCGCCGAGGGCGAGAAGCCGGAGCAGTTCCACGGCGTGGACGAAGACGTCCGCTCGGTCGGCGATTTCATCCGCCTGTACACGACCCGCTACATGCGTTGGAGCTCGCCCAAGTTCCTGGCGGGAGAAAGCTACGGCACGACGCGCGCGGCCGCGCTGTCGGGATACCTCCAGAACCAATACGGCATGTGGTTAAACGGCATCTCGCTCATCTCGAGCATCCTGAATTTCGAGACCGCCGACTTCAACGTCGGCAACGACCTGCCTTACATCCTCTTTCTGCCGAGCTACACGACGACCGCCTGGTACTACAAGAAGCTCGCGCCCGAGCTCCAGGCCGACTTCGCCAGAACCGTCGCGGAGTCCGAGCGGTTCGCCTTGAACGAATACACGCTCGCCTTGATGCAGGGAGCGAAGCTCTCGGACTCGGACCGGCAAAAGATCGTGACCCAGCTCGCCCGCTTCACGGGCCTCTCGCCCAAGTTCGTCGAGCAGAGCGACCTTCGCATTCCACTCGGGCGATTCACCAAAGAGCTCATGCGCGACCAGCGCCGCACGGTGGGGCGGCTGGACAGCCGCTTTCTCGGGATCGACCGCGATGCCGCCGGGGAAGGCTTCGAGTACGACCCGAGCTACGCCGCGATCTACGGCCCCTTCTCCGCGATGTTGAACGACTACGTGCGCACGGAGCTGAAGTTCGAGAGCGATCTGCCGTACGAGATTCTGACCTCGCGCGTGCGGCCCTGGAACTACGGGTCGGCGCAGAATCGATACGTGAACGTGGCGGAAACTCTGCGCGGCGCCATGACGCAGAACCAGAATCTCAAAGTCTTCGTGGCCGCCGGTTACTACGACTTCGCGACGCCGTTCTTTGCGGCGGAATACACGGTCGGGCATCTGCAGCTGGACCCGTCGTTGCAGAAGAACATCCACCTCGAGCACTACGACGCCGGCCACATGATGTACATCCACAAGCCGTCGATCGAAAAGCTGACCAGGGACGTGGCCGCCTTCTACCAGACCGCGGCGCCGGAGAAATAAAGTCCCCGGGACTCTCCGCATAGAATCTGGGCTTCTCGTTGCGCGCATGCTTGCCTGCGACCAGTTGCCCGAGCGCTTCAATGCCGCGGAGTGGTTCATCGGGCGCCACGCGGCCTCCGGGCGCGGAGACCGTGTCGCGATCACGACCGACGACGGCGACACGACCTTCGGTGAGCTCGACCGGCTCGTTCGCGCGTTCGCCGCCGCGCTCGAGAGTCAGGGACTCCACCGCGGTGATCGGGTCGCGATCGTTCTGCCGGACGGGCCGCTGTTCGCGATCTCGTTCTGGGGAGCGGTCGCGGCCGGCGCCGTGGCGGTCCCTTTGAACTCGCTGCTCAAGCCCGAGAAGCTCCAGGCGATCCTCGCCGACTGCGATCCGCGCCTGCTCGTCTTCGACGCGAACGTCGTGGACGGGGCCGCGATCGCCACCGACGGCTGCGCCGTGTGGCCAAGCGAAGAAGCGCGGAGGCGGGTCGCCGAGACTTCACCCTCGCCCGGCTATGCCGCGACGCATCGCGACGGCTTCGCGTTCTTTCTCTATTCGAGCGGAACGACCGGAGAACCCAAAGGCGTCGTGCACCTCCAGCACGATCCCTGGATCTGCTCCCGCGGCTATGGCGAGCATGTGCTGCGAACCCGATCGGAAGACCGCTGTTTCTCGATCGCCAAGCTCTTCTTCGCCTATGGGCTCGGCAACGCTCAATACTTTCCGTTCGACGTGGGCGCCCGCGCCATACTCTTTCCCGGCCGTCCGACGCCGGAAGCGGTCTTCGCGCAGGTTCGCCGCCACCGCCCTACCCTGTTCTTTGGGGTGCCGACCGCTTACGCCCAATTGCTGGCGGCGATGGATCGCGGCGCGGCGGCGGATTTCTCGAGCGTCCGCCTGTGCGCCAGCGCCGGTGAGGCGCTCCCGCCGAGCGTCTTCGACCGGTGGCGGGAGAGGACCGGTCTCGAGATCTTCGACGGCATCGGCTCGACCGAGATCTGCCACATGTTTCTCTCCAATCGCGCGGGCGCGGTTCGCGCGGGTTCGAGCGGCACGCCGGTCCCCGGCTACGAGGTGCGCATTACCGACGAATCTGGCCGAGACGCGGTGACCGGCGAGATCGGCGATCTCCTGGTCAAGGGCGACTCGACGATGGCCTTCTACTGGAACAAACACGAGGCATCCAAGCGCACGGTCAAGGGAGACTGGATTCACACGGGCGACAAATACTTCCGCGACGCGGACGGCTTCTACTGGCACGCGGGCCGAACCGACGACATGCTGAAGGTCGGTGGGCAGTGGGTTTCGCCCGTCGAGGTGGAAGCCGCCCTGATCGCCCATCCGGCCGTGTTGGAGTGCGCGGTGGTCGGCCAGGAGGATGGCGATGGGTTGACCAAGCCGCACGCCTTCGTGGCCCTGCGCGCCGAAGCCGGCGCCGAAGATCTTGTCAGGACGCTCCAGGCGTTCGCGCGCGAGAAGCTCGAGCCCTTCAAGTGCCCCCGCTGGGTGACCTTCGTGCCGGAGCTGCCCAAGACCGCAACCGGGAAAATCCAGCGCTATCTTTTGCGATCGAAAACATCGGGATGAGGACCAGGGGATCGGCCAGAGGTCGAAGAAGAGTAACAATATATATATTGTTGTCGCCGCTTAGACTGATGCAGACGTACTCTTTCTACCGATAGCCGCGGGCCTCTCGCGGAGGGGAGCCTCTCGGACGGCGCACACCAAAGACTCTGTCAGCGACACGCAATGACTGCGCCGTCCGAGCGGAGCGGCGGCCAGGAGGCAACCGGGTCATTGAGGCCCCCGCGACTCCCCGAGCGAGAGACCCGCGGCTCGTCATCGATCCCTTATCTCCCAAGAGACGAGGACTTCTCCCGCAGCGCGGCCTCTCGGCTTTCACCCCAAGAGCCGCAGGGCTCTCGCGGAGGGGAGCCTCTCGGACGGCGCACACCGAAGACTCTGTCAGCGACACGCAATGACTGCGCCGTCCGAGCGGAGCGGCGGCCAGACTCGTTCTGTCAGCTCCGAGGCCGCCGCGTCTCCCCGAGCGAGAGGCTTGCGGCTCGTCACCGTTCCCTTAACTCCCAAGAGCCGCGGGCCTCTTCCGCAGCGGGGCCTCTCGGCCGGCGCACGGAAGTCTCATTCAAATGTCCTCAATTTCTGCGCCGGCCGAGCGGAGCGGCGGCCCGGACGCAACCTGTGTCGGGGAGGCCGCCGCGTCCCCGCGAGGAAGATGCCCGCGGCTC
>DATDNV010000002.1:0-11960 GCA_036518075.1 Thermoanaerobaculia bacterium | reverse complement strand
CCTGGCGCTTGAATCGCGGCGGAGTCTCGAACGACTCTTCCCGTGAGATGAAGGGTTCTCCCCTCCGGAAGATTGACTTTCAGTCGAAGCATCGGTCCGGTCCCCGGAATTCGCGTGGACCGGACGAACATGCCCCTGGGAGAGACGTTGCCGATGACGCCCGTGCCATGGAGGTCGCCCTGGCTGAATTCGACTTTCACGTCGGCCTTGTGCCGGCGGGCGGTTCGTTTCTCGATCGGTCCGGTGTCTCTTCGCGCCTGGACGGGACGGGCCGTCGGCACGCGCGTCGAGCTGCGCTGATCTACGGCGGTCGCGATCAATTCATTCAGGATCATTGGGGCGGGAGATCCCGACGTCAGATCCGCGGACGAGACCACGCCGTCGATTCTGCCGCTGACGGTACGTCCGTCGACGGGCACCAGGCACCGGTAGGCGACGGGGAAAATCTCGCGCGGTTCTTTGCCGAGGGCTTTCCACTGGCTCGACAGCGCCGCGAGCTCGGCCGGGCCATCGAACCAGAAATTGACGTGGCGTGCGGGCAGGACGATCACCGGCTGCAGGTAGTCGATGCCCGAGTCGTCCGCGGGAAAACAGAATCCGAAATGACGGCCCGAATCGGCGAGCTGAAACTCGGTCGCTGCGAGAAAGATCTCGTCGTCCGCGTGCGAGAGGGAGACTCGCTTTGTCGGCGCTACCGTGGCGTGCGCGCCGGTCCCGCCCTCGTAGCGCCAGACGGGGCTGGCTTCGAGGTCCTCGACGGTCAGGTCGACCAGGCGTTTCACGCCGAAGAAGTTATCTCAGATCGAAGCGAAATGGGGCGCGGCTTCATATGATCTGAACGTGTCGGAGACAGGCGATCTCGCTGGGCCTCCCGCCGCCGGGACGTTATCGGAAACCGGGCGCCGTAAGCTGCGCGTCTGGCGTGCGATCGTCAGGACTTCTCTGACGCTCACCTGGATCTGCCTTGCACTCGAGCTCGCCTTGTTCTTCTGGCCGGCCGCTCCGAGGGCGGCTCGCATCGCCGTCGGCGCGGTGCTGGTCGAGTCCTTTCTCACCGCCGTCGTGGTCGGCGCGTTTGGAAAGTGCCCCGCTTGTGGCCAGATCTTCGGCATGGAAGCCGGTCGCCTGACGCCCGTTCGTTGTCGCGGCTGCGGGATCGGGCTGGCGCCGTGAGCTTCCGCTTAGAATTGCGTAATGGCTAACGCGCCCAAATCCGCGTACGAGCTCGCGATGGAACGGCTGCGTGCGCAAGACCGGGAGGCCGGCCTCACGGAAGCGAGGCTCACGGCCGTGCAGAAGCGAGAGATTGCGGAGGTCCGCCAGGTCGCCGCTGCGCGTCTGGCCGAGCGCGAGATTCTCTTCAAGGACACTCTGCTAAAGACCGAAGATCCAGCCGAGCGTGAAAAGGCGGAGCGGGAATATCGGGTCGATCGACTGCGGATCAACGAGGATTGCGAGCGGGCGATTGAGGCGATTCGTAAACAGGCCAAGTAGGAGCAGGGAGCAGAAACAGGGCGAAGTGCAAGGTTCTCAGTTCAAAGTTAGGGTGACCCGAGCCCCAACTTAGAACCTCGCACTCAGAACATCGCGCTCTTCGTTCGCTACGCGCTGCCGGCTACCCGCTGCTTGCTCCTTGCCCCTTGCCCCTGTAATCTTCCATCGGCGCTGATCCGCGCCCAACCTCGACGGCTTTTCCCCAGCAAAGGCCCTCGCTGAGGCAAAGGGGGGAATACTCCCGGATCGGCATGACGAACTTCGTCCTTGCGGGCGGCGCTGCTGGGGAGCATCGCTCGCGAGTGGAACGAAGGAGATCGTTATGCCGAAGCAAAAGGACCTCAAGCGGATCATCCGTTCCCGCATGGAGAAGACGGGGGAGGCCTACACGGCCGCCCGGCTTCACGTCCTCAGGAAAAATCAGCCTGCTCCCGACTATGCGAAAGCAGCTGGAATGAGCGATGCGGCGGTGAGCAAGGCGACGGGGCGCGCCTGGTCGCAATGGGTCGGGCTCCTCGATTCGAACAGGTCAGCCGAGAGGCCGCACAGGGAGATTGTGAAGCTCGTCTCGTCTCAGGGCATCGCCGACTGGTGGTCCCAGATGGTCACCGTCGGCTACGAACGCATCCGAGGACTCCGGGAGCGCGGGCAGCGCCGCGGCGGCGGCTACGAGGCGAGCAAGAGCCGCACGTTTCCGGTCTCCGTCGACGTTCTCTTCGAAGCCTGGGCCAACGCCCGTAAACGAAAGAAATGGCTTCCGGTGAAGATCACCGTCCGCAGCGCGACCCCGCACAAATACATGCGGATCCGATGGAGCGACGACACTCCCGTGCAGGTGGGCTTTCTCCCGAAGGGCGGCGCGAAGAGCTCCGTCGCGATCCAGCACGAGAAGCTTCCCAGCAAGTCCGCGGCGGAAGAAATGAAGAAAGTCTGGAGCGAGCACTTCGATCGGCTGGGTCAGGTCCTCGGGTAAGTCTCGGGAAGCCGCGAGGCGGGAAGCAGGACGGCCGGCGTTCTCTTCCCGCCTCGCCCCACCCCAACCTAGGTGATGATGACGTCGTTCATTTTGACGACCAGAAACTCCTGCTGACCCTTGCCTGCTTTGCGATGGGTGATGCTTCCACCCTTGATCCGTTTCGCTTCTTTCGAGTTCAGGGTTTTCGTCGAGAGGTTGCGAACCGACTTTGCCTTCGCCGGCTTCTTCTTTTTCATGACGCCTCCCCCAATTCTGAGGACAGCCTATTTCTCTTGCGGCGGAAAGCAAGGGCCGAGGCGAGTTCTTCTTGCTCCAGGCACCTGGCTCCCGTAGTCTCCGCCCTGCCTTTGTAAGGAGGTTACGTGATCCGACGAGCATTCCTCATTTCCGCGATCGCCTTGTTGCCCTTGTGCGTCTTGCCCCGGGCGCTCGCCCAGGCGGCGCCGGCGCCGAAAGCCCCGGCGACGCCTGCCACGGCGTCCGACAAGAGCTGGATTGCGATCAGCAACAAGTACGCGGACGAGCTCATGCAGGTCGTGTTCCGGCATCAACCGGAGGCCGCTTCGGCGCAGGGCCTGCGCGAGTTCGATACCAAGGCTTCCCAGCCGACGCTCGCGGATGAGAGGCAGCAGAGGAAAGAGACAGAAGCTGTGGTCGCGCGCCTGAAAGCCGCGGCGGCGCAAAAGCAGGAAAAGGACGTCGCTCAGGACCTGCAGATCATGATTCGCCGGGTCGAACTGGGGTTTCGGCGGCAGGACTACACGCTCGCGCACGACGTTCCGTACATCAACGCGAGCGGAGCCGTGTTCGGCGGTCTGCAGTCCCTCCTGGATCAGCAGACCTCCGCGGATCGCCGGCCGGCCGCGGTCGTGCGCATTCGCGAGTATGCCGGCCTCGAGCCGGGCTACGCCGCCTTCACCGACATCCTGATGCAGCGGCTGAAAGAGCAGATGGCCAAGCCCGGCGTTCTCTATCCGGCGAAGGTCGAGGTCGAGACCGAGATGGCGCGCAACTCCAACTACGTCGACGGAATCGAGGCGTTGTTGAAGAAGTACGAGCTCAAGGGGTGGCAGGAGCCGTTCGCCAAGCTGAAGAAGCAGCTCGCCGGCTACGACGCCTGGATCCGCGCGACCGTTCTGCCCCAAGCGCGGACCGACTTTCGCCTTCCCTCGGAAGAGTACGCGCTCGCCCTGGAGGGCTTCGGCATCGACATCCCGCCCGCCCAGCTCACGACGATGGCGCACCAGGCGTTCATCGACATCCAGGCGGAGATGATGCCCATCGCGGCGCAGATCGCCCACGACCGGAACCTCCCGTCGAGCAACTATCGCGACGTCATCAAAGCGCTCAAGAAGCAACAGCTCGTCGGCGACGCCATCCTTCCGTTCTACGAGAACCGGCTGAAGCAGATCGAAAAGCTCGTGGTCGACCACCAGATCGTCTCCCTGCCCGACCGGCCCGCCCGCATTCAGATTGCAACTGCCGCGGAGACCGCGCAACAGCCGGCGCCGCACATGCAGCCGCCGCCGTTTCTGCACAACACGGGGGAGAAGGGAGTTTTCGTTCTCCCGCTCAACATCCCTCCGACAACCGGCCAGACCGCGGCGCAGCAGTACGATGACTTCGCGTACGACGCGGCCGCCTGGACGCTGACCGCGCACGAGGCGCGGCCCGGCCACGAGCTGCAGTTCGACTCGATGCTGGAGCACGGCGTGTCGGTGGCACGGGTGCGCTACGCCTTCAACAGCACCAACGTGGAGGGCTGGGGACTCTACTCGGAATACCTCGTCAAGCCGTTCATGCCTCTCGAGGGTCAGCTCGTCTCCCTCGATCATCGGCTGCTGCGAGCGGCGCGCGCGTTTCTCGATCCGGAGCTGCAGACCGGCAAGATCCAGCCGGACGACGCGTACAAGGTGCTTGAGCAGGATGTCGTGCTTTCGCACGCCTTCGCGCAGGAGGAGGTCGAGCGTTTCACCTACCGCAATCCCGGACAGGCGAACAGCTATTTTTACGGCTACACGAAGTTAATCGAGCTGCGGGAGGACACCGAAAAGGCTTTGGGATCGAAATTCAACCAGAAAGCTTTTCACGATTTCCTGCTCGCCCAGGGGCTGCTGCCTCCAGACCTGATGCGCAAGGCAGTCATGGACGACTTCGTGCCCACGCAAAAATAAGGAGCAAGGAGCAAGGAAAACATAGAAACCAAAGAATTATATCAGATCTGATATATCTTCCCGCTTCCCGCTTCCCGCTTTATCGTCCCGCAGCCAGCGAGACTTGCAGAGATCGATTCCCCGAGTCGTCCTTGGTCGAGTCCAGTCGGATCTTCGAGCCGACGGTGACGCGCGAGTCGACGGAAGCGGTCGTCTTCTTGTCGTCGAGATCGAAATCGTGCTTCTTTCCGTCGCCCGTCAGGATCACGAGCTTTTTGTTCGCCGCGTACTCGGTGACGGTGCCAATCACCGTTTCGTTTTCCGTTTTTCCGGTCGCTCCCTGGCCGCTCGACCTGGTCTCGGTCGTGGCGTCGAGGGTCGATCCGACCTGCTTGCTCTCGGTCGTGGTGGTGGCCCGGCTTCCATCCGGGTTCGTGGCCTTGGTCTCGCTCTTGTTTTCGACTTGCGGCGCTTCGGGTTTGTTGCAGGCGATCACGCCGGTGAGCAGCCCGCATGCGAGTAGACAAAGGTAGTGTGTTCGGCGCATAAGCCCCTCCTCATTGAAGAGGAGCAGTTCGCGTGCCAGAAGATCGGCGAACTGGCCTGCCAATTGCTACTCCCGCTCCGTGGCTTGAGGAGGAGCGCATGAAGTGGATTGGCGTCTACCTCGTCGGTTACGTTCTGCTCATCGTCGCCGTAGTTCTGGCGCTGTGGAAGACCGGTGTTCTCGCCTCGATCGGACCTTTCTGGGTCGGGGTGGGATTGCTGGCCGCGCTGGGCCTGGGGATCATCGTCGCGGTCGCCAACAGCGGACGAAAGGAGTCTGTCGAGATCGATCGCGGTTGACGAATGCGAACGGAGTCGCGGCGCCCGCAATCCGCGAGCGCCGCGGAAAATCGTTTACTTCGGCAGCGTGTAGTCGCCCTCGACCGCGTAGGTCGCCGTTCCATCGGGGCTCCCCTTGCCGTCGTAGGTTCCCTTTCCCTTGATCCCCTTCAGCTTCCCGGACCCGCCCGTGTAGCTCCAGGTGCCCTTCGAAGTCAGCATCTTCCCGTCCTTGTCGTAGGTGGACTTGCCCTGGAATCGGACGAAGATCTTGTCGCCGCTGGACATGTTCGACCAGTGCGATCCGCTTCCGCTCGACTTGCCGCCGTTCATCTCCTCCGTTCCCACGCTGACACCGTCCTTGGTCTGGGCGCCCTCGATCTCCATCGGTTTGGACCATGTGCAGGCGGTCTTCGCGAGCACGAAGGCATGCCCAGGGTGGTCGCCGACCTCGACCATGTTCAGCGGATCGGACTTCGAGCATTGCAGGGTTCCGCTCGTCTTGGTTTGAGCGGTCGCCGCCGCGGCGAGCGCGAGCGCGCACACAAATACCGGGACAATCCTCATCTTCATGGCATTTCCTTCCTTTCTTGTGCGCGGAGTCTCCGCCAGCGGCGCGTTCCCGTCAAGAGCTGCTGGGAGCAGGAAGAGGCCCGAGGCCCGGATGCTCTCCTTGCTTCGCGCTCCCGCTACTCCCTGTCATATAGCGGCTGTGTCTGAACCCACCCATACTCGCAGGCCGATCGATGACTCCAGCCGAAACAGAGGTTGAGCTCGAAAGGCATCACGCGGCCGGTTTCGCATGGGCAATGGCCTGCTGCGGCCGCCGCAGGGAGAGGGCAGAGGACGTGCTGCAGACGAGCTACTTGAAGATCCTGGACGGCCGGGCGCGGTTCGAGGGCCGTTCGAGCTTCCGGACGTTCTTGTTCGGCGTGATTCGCCGCACTGCCTCGGAGGAGCGGCGCAGGGACGCCCTGACGAGCTTTCTTTTCCGAGACGGGACGGGGACCGATGAGATCGCGGCGGGGAGCGGCTCGGTCTCCGTCGAGCAGCTCGCCTTTCGGAACGCGCTCGCGAAGCTGGCGCGGCGGCAGCGCGAAGTCCTCGAGCTCGTCTTCTCGATGGGAATGACGGTGCAGGAAGCCGCGGAAACGCTCTCGATTTCCGCGGGCTCCGCTCGGGTGCATTACGACCGCGGAAAGAAACGTCTGTCGACGCTTCTCGGAAAGGGGAATCGCGCGTGAGCCCGACCAGCGGCGATCCAGACCGCGAGGTCACGCGGCTCTTCGAGGAGAAGCGCCGCGCCGACGAGGCGTCCGCGCCCGATATTCGAGAGCTCCTGTCGCGCCCGAGGCTTCATCGCGCGCGGGGCTCGCGGGCGACGTGGCGCCTCGGCCTGGCGGCGGCGGCTCTGATCGTCGTCGCGGCATCGGTCGTTCTCCTGCGGTCGAAAGCGCCCCGAACGCCCGAGACGGAGCTGCCCACGGCGGCGCAGATCGCCTCCTGGAGGGCGCCGACCGATGTGCTGCTGCGGACGCCGGGTTCGGATCTTCTCCATCAGCTTCCGGTTCTGGAGTCTCAGGCCTCGGAGGCGGCAAGCGCCGTCCTCGAACCGACCAAAGGAGTCGAAAGATGAAATTCCTCGCTCGGTCCATTCTCGTTCTCCTGCCGACCGTCGTGCTGGCCCAGGTGCCGCCGGGCCCGGGAGCGGGTCCCAAAGACGACCCGTTCGGCCGGTATTTGTTCCCACCCGATCGCGTCATGAGCCATAGCCTCGACATCGGTCTGGGCGACGCGCAGAAGACCGCCATCCGAAACGAGGTGCAAAAGGTCCAGCCGAAATTTCTCGACTCCCAATTCGAGCTGCAAAGCGAAGGCGAGAAGATGATCAAGCTGCTCCAGGAGAAGCCGGTCGACGAAACGAAGGTGCTCGCGCAGGTCGACCGGATCCTGGCCATCGAGAAGGAGATCAAGAAGAGCCAGATCTCTCTTCTCGTGAGGATCAAGAACATCCTGACTCCGGCGCAGCAGGACAAACTCGCGGAGCTTCTGAAGGCCGAAGCCAGGTAGCAGGGAGCGAGCAGCTAAGGAGCAAGGAGCAAGGAGCAAGGAGCGAGGAGTAGCGACAGGGAGACGGAAGGAGGAGCAAGAGCGGGAACGTTACACTTCGAGCTGATCGAGCTCCCGTTTCCTGTCTTTTCTTCTTGCTACTTGCTCCCCGCTACTGCTCCCTTTTCTGGATCGTTTCGGTAGTTTTCCAGACCAGTACGCCGTCGCGGTCTTCGGGAGATCGAGTTCGCTGATCGGAAGGACGCCGAAAGCGGGATCATTTCTCGTTCCCCCTTCGCGGTTCTGGCCGGTCCTTTGCATAAACGCAACCGCTTGATAGTTGAATCTCTGAACCATTCTTGTCCGGCGGTGTGAGTGCTTGAGATCCGTATCGTTCCTTCCTCACGTTCGGCGACAAAAAGCAATCTTTCACGTGCTCGCCCCTCGCGAGTGCGCAGTCAGCCCCCGGTGATTCGCGTTGAGTTCATGGAGGGTTTTGTGTGTAAAGGAGGATCGATGAAAGAAGGAACAACTCGCATTCTGAAGGTGCTCGCGATCGCGCTGGTCGTGGCGCTCGTTCGACCTGGGCTTGCCAGCGCGCAGGACGACGACCACAAAATAAAACCCCTGCCACCCAAGAAGTCCGGATCCGCGGCGACTCTGCGATCCTCTGCGGCTGCTGGCCTGGCCTCGTCGTGGCAATTGCTCACGACGCAGCCTCCGCTGCTCGACTTCTTCGACTGCGGGCCCGGCAGCCCGGTCTTGCTCACGGACGGCACCGTGCTCGTGGCCGACAACGGATGCCAGGATTGGTGGAAGCTGACGCCCGATCAGTTCGGCAGTTACGTGAATGGAACGTGGTCCCAAATCGCGTCGCTGCCGGCCGGCTACAGCCCGCTCTACCACTCGACGGCGGTTCTCCCCGACGGCCGGGTCATCATCGAGGGGGGCGAGTACAACTTCCTGACTCCAGAGTGGACTGCTCAGGGCGCAATCTATGACCCGCGGGCCGACACCTGGACGCCCGTGGCTCCTCCTCCGTTCTTCACCGGCTTTGGGCCATTCCCGCAGACGATTGGCGATGCCCAGGCAACCGTTCTTTTCGACGGAACCTACATGCAATCCAATTGCTGCAAAATCGAAGCCGCTCTCCTCGATACAAATACCCTTACCTGGACTCCCACGGGCTCGGGCAAGTTCGATGACTATGACGAGGAAGGGTGGACGCTGCTTCCCAACAAGCAGGTGCTGACGGTCGATGCGTACGTCGGGAAATACGATCCCGCCGGCATGGCCTTTGAGCTTTACAACCCGTCATCGGGCGAGTGGTCCAGTCCCGGCGGAGGCACGAAAGTGCAGCTCTGGGATTCCGCGGCGGATTGCGGCGGACGCAGATTCGCCTCCTTCGAAGTCGGCCCTGCGGTCTTGATGAATGATGGCAGCGTGTTCGCTACGGGGGCCAACGCCTGCGGCGCCGCTCACACCGCGGTTTACAAGGGAAGCTGGAAGGCAGGTCCGGATTTCCCCGACCATCTCGGCATCGCCGATGGCCCGGCCGCGCTCGAGCCCAACGGCAAGGTCCTGATGATGGCGAGCCCGCTGGTCTTCAGAACTCCTTCGACGTTCTTCGAGTGGGACGGGAGCAGTCTGTCGGTCGCCCCACCGGCTCCCAACGCATCGAATGACTCGTCTTTCTACGGCAACATGCTTGTTCTTCCGACCGGCCAGATACTGTTCACCGACTTCTTCTTCGTGTCGGTTTACAACCCGTCGGGAACTTACAATCCGGCCTGGCAGCCGGTGATCCAGAAAGCCCCGTCCACCGTGACTCCCGGCGGGTCGTATGTCATCTCCGGGCATCTATTCAACGGGATGTCGCAGGGGGCCGCTTATGGTGACGATGCGCAGTCAGCGACGAACTACCCGATCGTCCGCATCACGAATAACGCAACCGGACACGTCTTCTACAGCCGCACACACGATCACAGCAGCATGGCGGTCGCGTTCAACGGGCTCGTTTCGACCACCTTCGACGTTCCGGCAAACCAGGAGACAGGTCCCAGCAAGCTCGAGGTCGTCGCGAACGGCATTCCGTCCGCGCCACTGAGCATCAACGTTCAATAAGAGGAATCAGGAAGCGGGAAGCGAGGAGCAGGAGGCGGAGCGGGAGCGCGAATCGAGAAGAAAGAATCGGCCCGGCCACAGTTCGGGTCGCATTTTTTCGTTCTTGGTCTCTCTTCCCGCTCCCTGCTTCCCGCTCTTTGCTTTCCGATCCTCGCCCCTCAGTATTCGAACTTTGTGTAATCCAGGCCGATCGACTCCATCGGACGGTCCGGTTCCTTCGGCACCAGAGAGCCTCCCTCGAAGCTCGCGGCTTTCGCGCTGAGCGCCTTCGCGGGAGATTTCTCATCGATCTGCGGGTCTTGCCCTCTTCTTCTCAACCTTTCGGTCCTCCTTCGTGACGGTTTTGGGAGATACGGTGGAGGAAGTGCGGCATCGGGATTCGGAGGTCGCTTCGAACTTGGGCAGCACGGTATCGATTTGATACTTGTCGCACTGTCAAGCCGGTCGCGGACTCGGGGCTATGCCGAATTCGATATAATCCCCGACTATGGGAGACTCGCCACCAAGAGATCGAGTCAGGAACGCGTCGCGCGAAGAGACGAGGGGGAGAAGCTGAAAAAAATTTCGCGGGTCAAGCTGGTGATTCTGGCTGCTCTGGCGGCCGCGCCTCCCGCATTCGCAGCGGCCGCGGATGCCACCTGTGCCGACCATCTCTTCGTCATCGAGCGGAGCAAGAACAAGAACATCGTCGCGTACGACGCGAAGCGCGGAGCTTCCGGCGATTGGGACAGCTCCGAGCCGGTGGTCGCTTACTGGCTTCTCGACGGCGACAATAGCAGGCGCGAGGAGCTCACCGCGATCGAGCGGGACCGGGCCTACGGCGTGGAGGCGACGCCCGGCGAGGCTCCCGGGACCTTCACCATGGTCTTCAAGGCGCAAAGGAAACGGCGGTTCACCATTCAGATGCGCCACGGCTGCCCGGTGGTGACGATTCCGATCCGCGGCCATCCGGCGATCCTTCGTAAGCTGTACGTCAAATCAAAGGAGACCTTGCTCCTGCCCAAGGTCGACTACATCGAGTTCTTCGGCGAAGACATGGAAACGGGCAAGAAGATCCACGAGAAGGTCAAGCCGGGATAGAGCTGACGGGTAGCAGCGGGGAACGGGAGCCCCTCCCGAGTCCTTGTTAGAATTAGCCCTTCCCATGGCAAAGGCCCCACTGAACGGGTGGGGAGAAAGCAACGCCTCTCGCGCGAGGGGTTTCTTTCTCTCCTCCCCGAGCCGGCCGCAAGGCCCGAGGAAATCGCGACGATTCCACAGGCCGCTGCCTGCATGCCTGGTGCTGGTCGCGCTCGCGATGCTCTTGCCGCGCGGCCTCACGGCTCAGGAAGTCATCGAATTCTCGCTGCCGGGCGGGAGCGGTCAGCCGACGGGGATCACGGCGGGTCCGGACGGGAACCTGTGGCTGATCGACTGGCTTGGCAACATCGACCGGATGACGACCGGCGGGGTCGTGACGAAGTTTCCGGTCCCGCCGCTCGTGGGGCAGGCTTCGAGTATCGCGGCCGGTCCGGACGGATCGCTGTGGGTCGCCGAATGGACGAAGAACAAGATCGGCCGCATGACCACAGCCGGAGTGTGGACGGAATTCTCGACGCCGACGGCCAGCAGTGGTCCGGAGACGATCGTGGCGGGACCGGACGGAGCGATGTGGTTCACGGAGTCCGGAGCCAACAAGATCGGCCGCATGACGACTTCGGGATCCTGTGTCGAATATCCGATTCCGACGGCGTCGAGCTCGCCGCTGGGACTCGCGGTCGGACCGGATGGAGCGTTGTGGTTTACGGAGACGAATCGCAACAAGATCGGACGGATGACGACGGCCGGCGTGGTGACGGCGGAGTATCCGATGCCTCCCGGCGGCAACTCGCCGCGGAACATCGTGGCGGGACCGGACGGGAATCTCTGGTTCACGGAGGGTCCGGGCAACTCGATTGGACGTATGACGACTTCGGGAGTCATTACGGAATTTCCGCTGCCGGACACGACGCGAGTGTTCGGCATCACCGCGGGTCCGGACGGGAACCTGTGGTTTACCGAGTTCGACAACGACAAGATCGGACGCATTACGCCGGCCGGGGAGATCACCGAGTATCCGATCCCGACGAGCAACTGTGGCGCCCATAGCATCACGACCGGTCCGGACGGTAACCTCTGGTTCACCCAGTTCAGCACGGCTCAGGTCGGGCTGATCATCCTCGGCGTTCCTCCGCCTCCTCAGATCATTCAGGAATTCTCGCTGCCGGGCGGGAGCGGTCAGCCGACGGGGATCACGGCGGGTCCGGACGGGAACCTGTGGCTGATCGACTGGCTTGGCAACATCGACCGGATGACGACCG
>DATDNV010000001.1:0-9551 GCA_036518075.1 Thermoanaerobaculia bacterium | reverse complement strand
CGCGAAGGTTGTCGGGGGTCACTCGGATCGGCGTCTCGGCGTTCTTCTGCACGATCTTGCGGGCCACCTTGCGGCAAACGCTCCCGATCTCGCGCTCCAGGTTTCGAACGCCTGCTTCACGCGTGTAGCTGGTGATCAGAGCCAGGATCGTGTCGTCGCCGATCTCGATCTGGTCGGGCTTCAACCCGTTCGCCTCGCGCTGCTTCGGCACCAGGAACTGGCGGGCGATCGCGATCTTCTCGTTGGGGGTGTAACCCGAGAGCGGGATCAACTCCATCCGATCCTTCAGCGCCGGCGGAATCGGGTCGGCGATGTTTGCCGTGGCGATGAACATGACCTTCGAGAGGTCGTACTCGACGTCCAGGTAATGGTCGACGAAGGTGTGGTTCTGCTCCGGGTCCAGCACTTCGAGCAGCGCCGACGAGGGATCGCCGCGAAAATCCGACGACATCTTGTCGACCTCGTCGAGAAGGAAGACCGGGTTGACCGTTCCGGCCTTCTTCATCAGCTGGATGATCTGGCCGGGGAAGGCGCCGATGTACGTGCGCCGGTGCCCGCGGATCTCCGCCTCGTCGCGCACGCCTCCCAGCGAGAGGCGCACGAAGCGCCGGTTCAGCGAACGCGCGATCGACTTGGCCAGAGACGTCTTCCCGACTCCGGGAGGGCCGACGAAGCAGATGATCGAGCCCTTGGTCTTCTGAACGAGCTGGCGCACCGCGAGGAACTCGAGGATGCGCTCCTTGACCTTCTCCAGCCCGAAATGGTCTTCGTTCAGGATCTGCTCGGCGCGCGTAAGATCTTTCGACTCGCGAGAGGCCTTCTTCCAGGGCACGCCGATGAGCCACTCGATGTAGTTGCGCGATACGGTCGCCTCGGCCGAGACCGGAGGCATCGCTTCCAGCCGCCGAAGCTCCTGGTCCGCCTTCTCGCGGACTTCCTTGGGCATGCCGGACTCGGTGATCTTTTTCTTGAGCTCCTCGAGCTCGTCGGCCCGGTCGTCCTTGCGCCCCAGCTCCTGATGGATGGCCTTGATCTTCTCGTTGAGGTAGTACTCCTTCTGGGCCTTCTCCATCTGCTTCTTGACTTTGTTGTTGATCCGGCGGTCGATGTTGACCTTTTCGACCTCGATCTCCAGGATGTCCTGAAGCTTCTGGAGACGCTCGTAGACCGATTCCGCCTCGAGCAGGGTCTGCTTCTCCGGCGTCGAAACCGAGAGGTGCGCCGAGAGAGTGTCGGCGAAGCGCTCCGGGTCCTCGATCTTCAGAGAGGCGGCAATGCCTTCGAAGGCCAGCGTGTGGGACAGCTTCGCGTACTGCTCGAAGAGCCCGAGGACCTTGGCCATGTAGTCCTTCAGGTCCGTGGCGTCCGACGGCCGCTCCGCGATCGGCTCGATCAGGACCGCCAGGTGGTCGGGCCGCTCGTCGAAGGCGCGAATCCGCCCCCGGCGCACGCCCTCGACCATCACCTTGATGTGGCCGTTGGGCAGCTTGAGCGACTGGGCGACCGTGGCGACGACGCCGACCGCGTAGATATCGCCCGGCGTCGGCTCATCGAGCTGCGGATTCTTCTGGGCGGCGAGGAAGAGCCGCTTCGACGGCGTCGCAAGGGCCGCTTCCAGGGCCCGAATCGAGGATTCGCGGCCGACGACGAAGGGGGCCATCTGGTGGGGGAAAACGACCATGTCCCGCAGCGGGACCAGCGGAAGTGTTTCCTCCGTTCGAGTGGGTGTTTCGGGAGACCTCATCTTGAATTAGATCCTTTACGCCCCGCCATGGAAGGCCGCAGAGCGCTGTCGAAGCCGAGACGGAATCGCGGGGGACCTCCTACCCAGCCTTGCGCAGAATCGTAATCGGATTGGTGTGGTGCTTGACGACGTCCTTCGTGATGACGCACTCCTCGATGTCGTCGTCGGACGGGATCTGATACATGACCTCGAGCATCAGGTCCTCGATGATGATCTTCAAGCCGCGTGCCCCGACGTTGCGCTTGAGGGCCTCTTCGGCAATCGCCTCGATCGCGTCGTCGGTGAATCGAAGTTGAACGTTCTCGAACTCGAGCATCGTCTGGTACTGCTTGACCAGCGAGTTCTTCGGCTCCTTGAGGATCTCGACGAGGGCCGACTGATCGAGCTCGGACAGCGTCGCGACGACCGGAAGCCGCCCGACGAACTCGGGAATCATCCCGAACTTGATCAGATCTTCGGGGTGGACCCTCTCGAGCAGAGCGCTCGACCGCTTTTCCTTCTTCGACGTGATTTTCGCGCCAAAGCCCATCGTCTTCTCGGTCATCCGCCGGCTGATGATGTCTTCGAGACCGACGAAGGCGCCGCCGCACAGGAACAGGATGTTGGTCGTATCGATCTGGATGAACTCCTGGTGGGGGTGCTTCCGGCCGCCCTGCGGCGGCACGTTGGCGATCGTTCCCTCGAGGATCTTGAGCAGGGCCTGCTGGACTCCCTCTCCCGATACATCGCGCGTGATCGAGGGGTTCTCCCCTTTGCGCGCGATCTTGTCCACCTCGTCGATGTAGACGATGCCCCGCTCCGTCTTTTCCTTGTCGTTGCCGGCCGCCTGGTACAGCTTCAGGATGATGTTCTCGACGTCCTCGCCGACGTACCCCGCCTCGGTCAGCGTGGTCGCATCGACGATCGTGAACGGGACCGACAGCAGCTTGGCGAGCGTCTGGGCAAGCAGGGTCTTGCCGGTGCCGGTCGGCCCGATCAGGAGAATGTTGGACTTCTGCAGCTCGACGTCGAGCTTGCGGTTCTTGTCGAGGTAATCGATACGTTTGTAGTGGTTGTACACGGCGACGGCGAGCTTCTTCTTGGCCTGCTCCTGCCCGATGACGTAGCCGTCGAGGAATTCCTTGATTTCCTTGGGCTTGGGAAGCTTCGTTTCGGGGGTCTGGGTCTCCAGGACCCGGTCCTCGGCGATGATGTCGAGGCAGATGTCGACACACTCGTCGCAAATGTAGACGGTCGGACCGGCGATGAGCTTCTTTACGTCCCTCTGACTCTTGTTGCAGAAGGAGCAGCGAAGCACGTCGCCGTTTCCGGTTTTCTTCGACATTCAGCCTCCGGAGGGGATGTTGTGATTTTAGGGGGTTCGGTTGAGGCCGTCAACGCTGTTCCCCAACACCCTCTCAACATAGCACATACGCATTCTCTCTAACGTGCGGTTCCCATGCCAGCTTCCCGAGTGATCACGGTGCATCAGCCCGGGGTTTTCGCGGTGGGTTTCTGGCTCGTTTCTACCCGGCGGCCTTGAGAGGAACGTCGTCTCGCCGGTGATAGATCGCGTCGATCAGACCGTACTTCTTGGCTTCTTCGGCCTCCAGAATGTAGTCGCGGTCCGTGTCCTTGGCGATCTTATCGACCGGCTGGCTGGTGTGCTTGGACAGAATCTGGTTGATTCGTTCGCGGGTATTCAAGAGGTCCTTCGCGTGGATCTCGATGTCGGTCGCCTGACCCTGAAGTCCGTACCCGAGCGGCTGGTGAATCAGAAACCTCGAGTTCGGCAGCGCGAACCGCTTTCCGGGCGCGCCCGACGCCATGAGGACCGCGGCCATCGACGCCGCCATGCCGATGCAGATCGTCGCGACATCCGGCTTGACGTACTGCATCGTGTCGTAGATCGCCAGCCCCGCCGAGATCACTCCGCCCGGAGAGTTGATGTAGAAGGAGATGTCCTTCTCCGGGTTCTCCGACTCGAGGAAGAGCATCTGCGCGATGATCAGGTTCGCGATCGTGTCGTCGATCGGCTGTCCCAGAAAAATGACATTGTCTTTGAGGAGGCGCGAGTAGATGTCGTAGGCCCGCTCACCGCGACTCGTCTGCTCGATGACCATTGGAACGAGAACCATGCCGCCTCCCTCGTGTTCGTCTTCCACGTTAGCCGCCTCTGCGCAAACGAGCGCCCTCGACAGCCCATTCCCGCCGCCCCGCCATAGCCAGCCGGAGGACGGTCGAGCCTGGCGCAGCGTGGTTTGAAGGCACCCTCATTTGACCTCTACCGGCTCCATCGAGGGTAACACCTGCGCTGAGGAGATCAAGAGGTCGAGCGTCTTGGCCAATCGCATCTCGTCGCGAAGCGTCTCGAGACCGTCATGCTTGGCCATTTCTTCCCGCAGGGCGGCGGGGTCGACTCCCCGCCTCTGCGCGGTGCGTTTGAACTCGGCCTCGACCTCCGTGTCGGTGACCTCGATTCCCTCGCGGCGCGCAATGTCGTCTAAGAGCAGGTACTCCTGCACGCGGCGTTCTGCTCCCGGACGCGCGTCTTCCTGAATCTTCTGCCAGTCGGCCTGTTTGGGATCGATGCCGTTGGCCGCGAGGTAACGGGCGTAGTCGCGAAGGGAGCTGCTGACTTCCGAGTCGACCAGGATCTCCGGGGCCCGAACCTTGGTCCTCGAGAGCAGGGTGTCGAAGATGGCCCGACGAAACTGCCGCCGGCGCTCGACCTGCTTCTCCTGACGCAATCCTTCGCGGACTTTCTGCCGCAGGCTCTCCGCGGTTTCGTTTTCGGCGACGAGTTTCGCGAACTCGTCGTTGATCTCGGGAAGCCGCTTCTCCTTCAGCGCGGCAAGCGTCACTTCGTAGTCGACCGTCTTGCCGCGAAACTGATCGTTGGGAAAGTCGTCGGGAAAATTCTTGCGAAATTTTCGGGTCTCGCCCGGCAGGGCGCCGCGGAGAGCCTCGTTGATCTCCGGCATCGAGTCGGCGTGCCCCACCTCGAGCGTGAGCTTTTCGTCGCGAAACGTCCGCGGCATCTGCCCCGGCGCGAGGATCTCGACGAACGTTCCCCCGATGTCCGCGACCGCATAGTCGCCCGGCGCGGCCGCTCTTCCCTCGATCGGGTGGAACTCCGCATGCCCTTCGCGAAGCCGGTCGAGCGTGCGATTCACTTCCTCTTCTGTCGGCTCCGCCGAGAGATCGGTCACCGGAACTCCCCGATACTCGACCGGCTCGATCGAGGGTTTCAGGTCCACGCGGGCGGTGAAGCGAATCGGCCCCGGCGGATTCCAGTCGAGGGCTTCGATCCTCGGCCGGCCGAGAATCGAGAGCTTCTTCTCCTCGATCGCTTCGGCGAGGGCTCCCGGGAGCATGTGCTCGATGACGTCCTCGCGAATCTCGCCGGCGAATCGCTTGGAGACGACCGACTCGGGCGCATGGCCCTTGCGAAAGCCGGGGATCGCCGCGCGCTTGGCGTACGTCTGGGTCACCGAGCGGAGGGCCTTCTCCACCTCCTCCGCGGGAATCTCGATCTCGAGCTTCGTGCGTGTCGAAGACTCCTCTTCGACGTTGAGAACGGTCATCGACCTGAAGTCTAGTTCAATCAGTTCCTGGTCCTTAGTGCTTAGTCTTTAGCCGGAGCTCGACGGAATCTCATGGTTCCCGGGTGCCCTAGACCACGGACTACGGACTAAGGACTACGGACTGCTTTCTTCATCTCGGCGCGACGACCCGAGGCTCTCTCGCGCGCGGCGCCGTGACCGGGTTCTCGCGGGATCGCAGCACGGAAGCGTCGACGGCGGCGGCGATGTTGATGCGGCCCCAGCCATAGACCGCATTGGGCACCGCGTCTCCCCCAAACGGCCCACAGTCCTGGGACGCGAGGAGCGGCAGGGCGGACGTGCGCAAGACATCGGCGGTCGCCGAGACCTGTCCGATCAAGTAAGGGGCGGCCGACCAGAGAAGAGCGACGGCTCCCGCCACCTCGGGGGTGGATCCCGAAGTCCCCGAGAAGCCGGGGTCGTATCCTCCGGTGCGATTCGCTACGCGCAAAGCGACGCCCGGTGCGCACAGATCGGGCTTCAGGCGATTCGAACCATCGGCGGTGACCGGCCCGCGGGAGGAAAAGGCAGCGATGACGTCGGCGTTGCTGGTCGCTCCGACGCTGAAGACCGCTTCGTAGAGCCCCGGAATGTCGATGGTCGCGCACGCGGGACCGTCGTTGGACGCGGCGACGACCGTGAAAACGCCCGCCGCCCGCACGTCCTCAACGATCGATTTCAAGACATCCGGCTCCGTGCAACCCTCAGTCGCGGGGCATCCCCAGGAATTGCTGATCACATCCGCGCCGAGATCCGGCCGGGGGTTCTGGCCATTGTGGTCGGTCGGAGCGAGAAAAAACTGAAAGCATTCGGTGTAGCGCGCTGGCGTGCCGTTGCCCTGGTCCATGTTGCGGCACCCGATGAAGCGAGCGCCCGGAGCGGCGCCGATCTGGTTACCGAGGCCGTCATCGCCGACGGCGAGGCTCGCGGTGGCCGTCCCGTGGCTGTCGTCATCGCAGGGTGCCGGAGCATTGGACCCGCACGGGTTCGAGGGAAGAGCGTCGTGAACCGCGTCGTGCCAGTTGTAGTCGTGCATGACGTGGACGCCGTCGAAGCCGCGGTAATGGAGCTTGAGCGCCGGGTGGTCGAAGACGAATCCCGTGTCCGCCATCCCGATCACGATCCCCTGTCCCGTGAAGCCGCGGGACCAGACGCTCGGTGCTCCGATGAGGGCGATATTCGCTTCGACCGTCGCAGCGCTCTGGACGGACGCGCCCGAGGGAGCCGGCTCGGTTTGAGGGGGAGCCGGTCTCGGGCGGAACGGTTCATTGCGAACGACCGCGGAAACGTCGTCGCGCGCGGCGAGCGCGCCGGCCAACGCGATGTCCCCTTCCACCTCCAGCATGTTGCCGAGGTAGAACGACCGGTACCGAACACCGGCCTCGTCGAGAGCGGCTCGAAGGTCGGCCTGGGTGCGCTCGGCCTGCTCGCGAAGGGCCTCGAACACGAAACGTCTGCGCTCGCCGCGATCGGAAATACGCTCCGCTCCCGACAAGTCCGCCCGCTCTCGCATCAGGACGAGAAACGACCTCTTCTCGCCGGCCGCGCGGCCGGCAAAGATGCGCCCGTCGACCTTGCCGGCGTCCGTACACAAAGCCGGCAACCCCAGGCAGAAGAGGAGGACGCTGAGCGTTTCTGCTCTCCGATTCATGAGACCTCAGTTTACGGCAAAGTGACTTCGGATCTCTTATATCAGATCTGATATAACATCGCCGCGGGGAGCAAGAACCGCTTCCTGGGCGTCAGCGAGCCGCGGGCGGCGCCAGTGTGTTGTGAAGTGCTGCGATCTCCCAGCCGCTTGCTCCCCGCAGACAGACGAGAGAGAACGTCGCCGCGTTGCGGCCCGCCAGCGGTCCGGTGGGAGCATCGAGGATCGCGCGGACGTGAACCAGAGCGACGTCGGGACGGAGAAGGCGAGCGGACTCGACCGTAAAATGATTGGTGCTCCCGGCGTAGATCGTTCGGAAGATCTCCGCGTGGCCCCGGGCGATCGCTTCGCGACCACGTATGTGCTCGGCCCGGATCGTGACGAAGTCCGCGTCCTTGGCGAACGAGGCGCCCCAGGCGCCGCCGTCGCCGGCATTCCACGCCGTCTCCAGCCTGGCCACGACGGCCTCGAGCTCCGATCGATCTGCGGCGCCGAGTGATTCGTCCATTGATTCTCCTCTCGAATTACGCAAGCGGCGACCCGATCCGACGGTCGCCGTCTCGGTGTCGACTCCTTCTTCGCTGCGCGGCGAATTCTACGCTGGCGACCCGCCGCGCACGGCCGGAAGTGCTTGAGTGCCGGAATCCCTGCGGCTACGATGTTGTCACCGCGAGAGTGGCGGAACTGGCAGACGCGCGGGACTTAGGATCCCGTGGGGAAACCCGTGGGGGTTCGACCCCCCCCTCTCGCACCAACCAAGACTTCATTCAGCTTTTCATTTCACTCGTGCGAGAGGGGCGGGGGAGAACCCCCAAGAGGGGTGCGGGGAGACGTCCCCGCCGACAAAGAGCGCCGACCGACGGCCGAAGGCCGGCCCTCGCGGATAGCGAGCGGGCGGAACGAGTCCCTCCTCTCGCACCATCGGCCGACGCTTTTTCTTCTGAACCATCTCGTGCGAGTGGAGGAGACGAGAACCCTCAAATGGGGGGTGCGGGGGAATGCGTCCCCGCCGACAAAGAGCGCCGACCGACGGCCGAAGGCCGGCCCTCGCGGATAGCGAGCGGGCGGAACGAGTCCCTCCTCTCGCACCAAGAACGTCGCTTTCGCTTCGCTCGGGATGTGGCTTAAGCCAACGTCCCGTGGCTCGGCAGAACGGCCTCGACCACGGGACTCATCCCTCGCTCGCTCAAGCTCCCGCGCTCTGCTTTGCCACTCACCTCGCCGAGCTAACTTAGAAAATTCTCTTCCGAGGCCGGGCAGCCGGCCAATCACTGTGAATTGCAGGCTCTAGCCCGGCCTCGCTTCAGCGTCCAGATCGGCCCAGTTTGCGAGGCCTCCAATCTCAATTCCCTGCCTGTCCATCGGAACAGGTCGCGACACAGTAGCCGAGCTGAGACACGCACTTTTTGTCACCCGGATAAGACAGGCGAACTGGAAGTCCATGAAATCCAAGCCGTTGCGTTACTGGAACCGTCCTTGCTTTCTTTTGGGATGCGAATCCCAGGTAGGAAGAGAGCGAGGGTGGACGTGGAAGCAAAAGCACAACAGCAGCCACAGCAACCTTACGACGTTACGGTCGAGTCGGTCGGCATGAGCTGGGAGCACGCCGGGCCTCTCTTCGACCGGTATTCGGTGAACCTGGTCGGACGCATCGATCGCCGCTGGGCGGCCTGCTACTCCAGTCTCGGCGCCACCGAAGAGTACGCGCGCTTCCGCCTGGATCCCGGTGCGGCGAACGTCTCTTTCACCTGCCGCTCGACCGACGGTCCGGTCCAGGTCATGAAGGTGCTCAAAAAGCTCGAAGCTCTCGTCGAAGCCGTCAACAAGAAAGCGAGCCAGGATCTGGTCTCCGAACGGCAGACGCGGACGAACATGGACGCGACCCTGAATCGGAAGTCCGGACTCGCAGGCCTGCTCCGTCTGACCTCCAAGTAGCCTCACTTCGAATTCACTGGGGCAAGCCGATGCCCCAATAGTTCGATTCGAAGAAGGCCGTGTAGTCCTTCTTCGTCAGCCATTCGATCAGACCCTCGAACGTTTTCGTCGACCCGAATTTCCACCGAAAAGACTTCTGGTAGGACTTGAGCGCAGACAAAAACATCTGATCCCCGAGGTCTCGGTGAAGGGCGGCGAGGAGCAGCGCGCCCTTGTCGTAGATCAACGCAGACCGGGTCGCGAAAGTGCCGATCGGATCGCCGGACACGTAAATCCGATTCGCGAGCGGAATGGGCGAAGCCCCTTTCGAGGTCTCCGCGTTCGATTTCCAGTGCATCATGAGCTTGTCGTAGGACGACTGGCCCTTGAACGACTTCAGAAACAGTGCGGCACAGTACTCGGCGAACGATTCCGTCAGCCATTGCTCTTCGAGTCCCGGCATCTTGACGACGTGTCCCCAGTACTGGTGCGCGATTTCGTGTGCAAACCGCTCGTTGATGCCCTGAGAGAAAAACTGATTCGTCTCCCCCATCAGAGGCGTGAAGGCTTCCTGCGTGATGAACAGAATGCCGGGCGGCGCTTGCCCGAATCCCCAGGTGTTGATCTCGATGATGTTGTACTCGGGAAAGGGAAACGGACC